>CAISKJ010000554.1 GCA_903885885.1 uncultured delta proteobacterium | reverse complement strand
GGCGCCGACGCGCCGCGCGCTCGTCGTCGATGCCGACACGGCCTCGCGCGACGCCCTCGCCGACGCGCTCGAGTCGCTGAGCTTCGCGGTCTCGGAGGCGAGCACCGCGCGCGAGGCCTTCGCCGTCGCGACGGCGCAGCCGCCGGCCCTCATGGTGATCGACCCGTCGCTGCCCGACGAGCACGGCTTCGACCTCGTGCGGCGCATGCGCGAGAGCGCCGAGCTCGCCCTCGTGGTGGTGGTGGTGGCCTCCACGGAGTTTAACGGTTGGCGCGCGGCGCGCGACCTCGAGGCCCTCTACGGCGTGCGCGCGGTGGTGCAGAAGCCCCTCGCCCCGGCGCAGTTCGCGCTGCGCGTGAGCGACGCGCTCACCCCCGCGGGCACGGCCCTCGAGGAGGTGCTCCCCGCCGAGGCCGACGACGCCATGCGGCGCAGCACGGAGGCGTGGCAGCGCGGCGACCTGCAGGCCGCGGTGTCGCACCTCGAGCGCGCGGTGTCCGCCGCCCCCGATTCGTACCGGCTTCGGTATCACCTGGGGCTCACGCTGGGCCGCAAGGGCGATGTGTTTCGCGCGATCCGCGAGGTCGAGCGGAGCGTCGCGATCAACGACCGATTCTTCCCGTCGCTCAAGAACCTCGCGGTGTTGTATGAGAGGGCCGGGTTTCGCCACAAGGCGCTCGAAGCGTGGGAGCGCGCCTGCCTCGCCGTCAGCGACGACGCGACGCGAGAGCAGATCAAGGAGCGGGTCCTTGCGCTCCTCTCGTGACGCCCTCCGCGCCTCTCTCACCGATGGGTTGACCGCACGCCGAGACGATCGATGAACTTCCTCTGCGACAAGTGCAAGCAGAAGTACCACGTGGCCGACGAGAAGCTCGCGGGCCGCGCGGTCACCCGTTTTCGCTGCAAGAAGAGCGATCACGTCAGCGAGCTCCACGCGCCGACGCCGCAGCCCGCCGGGGGCGCGGCCAGTGCGACGGCGTCGACGCCCGCGACCGCCTCGTCGCCCCCGGTGGCGCGCGCCGTCACGGCGGCGATGCCCGTCGCGCGGAGCGGCGGCGCGGGCCTGCGTCCGCGACCGACCACCAGCACCGGACCTGCGTACGGCGCCACGCCGCCGCGCTCGGCCACGATGCCCCCGACCTCGACGCCGCGCTCGGCCACCTCGGCGGCGGCGCCGTCGGAGAACGGCTGGTACGCAGGCATCCGCGACGTGCCCGTCGGGCCGCTGAGCCGCAAAGACCTCGCCGCGCGTGTGGCCTCGGGCGACGTCGCCCCCGACACGCTCGTGTGGCGCGAGGGCCTCGACGACTGGCGTCCGTTGCAGGCCATCGCCGAACTCAGCGACATGCTTCGCACGTCGGGTGCGCCGGGCCTCGCGTCGCGGCCGCTCACGCGCCCGCAGCCCGTCGCGAGCGGGCGCCCGGTGTCGCGCCCCTCGATCGACGACGACGACGACGAGGCCACGCGCGTGTCGAGCCTCGACCCCGCGCTCGCGAGCCTCGTCGCCCGCTCCATTCGCCCGGAGACCTCGGCCTCGAAGCCCGCGAGCGTGGCGGAGAAGTCTTCGTCGGAGAAGTCTGCCGGTGACCGCCCCCTGCCGGGTGCGCCGACGCTCTCGCCCCTCGCGCGCCCCGCGTCGGCGGTGCGCAGCGCACCCCCTGCAACGCCGACTCCTGCGGCGCGTTCGAGCGAGCCCGCGGCCGATCAGGGCTCGGTGTTTCCTCCCCCGGCGAAGCCCGCCCCGGAGCATGTTGTGAGCCGCGTGGCCCCGCCCGCGTCGGACGCGTGGCGCGCGTCGGGGTCCAACTCCGCGCCCCTCCCCGACCGCTCGCAGCCGGGCGCCGTGGTGGTTCAATCGGGCCCCGTCGAGAAGGCTTCTGTCGAGCGCGCGCCGACGCCCGAACCGGCGCCCGCACCTGCGCCGATCGCGAAGCCTCCGTCGATGGACGAGCTCAACGCGGCGCTCCCTGCCGACATGGTTCCCGCGACCGCGCAGGGCGATCGTGTCGTGAACGCGCGCCCCGACGCGCCGCAGGTGCCGCGACCCGCCGTCG
>CAISKJ010000553.1 GCA_903885885.1 uncultured delta proteobacterium | reverse complement strand
GGCTGCGGCGGCCGCTGCAGCGGCGGCTGCGCGGCCGGCGAGCGATGCAACACCGAGACGCGCCTGTGCGAGTGCGCCCCGCGCTGCCCCGCGGCCTCCGCGGCCGACGGCGTCGACTGCGGCGCGCCGGTGCCCAACGTGTGCGCGGGCGGCCCCGCCTGCGGCACCGGCAACCGCTGCCCCTCGGGCAACAGCTGCGTGGCGGGCCGCTGCGAGTGCATCCCGATGTGCCCGCCGGCCACCATCGTCGACTGCGGCCAGCCCATCACCAACGCGTGCTCGGGCGCGAGCTGCCCCGGCGTGGGCACGCGCTGCAACCCCGGCGAGCGCTGCAACGCCGCGGGGCGCTGCGAGTGCGTCCCCTCGTGCCCGGCCACCACGCCGGGCATCGTGGCGTGCGGCCGCGACATCCCCAACAACTGCCCCGGCGGCCCGTCGTGCGGCACGGGTACGCAGTGCGCCGCGGGCCAGCGCTGCAACGCCGCCGCCCGCGCGTGCGAGTGCATCCTGCCCTGCGCGCCGCCGAGCACCGTGGCGTGCGGCATGGGCATCCCCAACGACTGCCTCGGCAACGCGTGCCCCGGCCGCGGCACGCAGTGCCCCTCGGGCGACGTGTGCAACGCCGCGGGGCGCTGCGAGTGCTTCCCCCGCTGCCCGACCACCAACCCGGCCAGCGTCTCCTGCGGCGTCGACATCCCCAACGTGTGCCCCGGCGCCCCCTCGTGCGGCCGAGGCACCCTCTGCGCCGCGGGCTCGGTGTGCAACGCCACCACCCGCGCGTGCGAGTGCGCGCCCACCTGCCCGGCCCCGTCGGCCGTCACCTGCGGCACGCGCATCATCGACTCGTGCGGCGGCGCCACCTGCACGGGCACGGGCACGCGCTGCGCCGCGGGCTCGGTGTGCAACACCGCCACGGGGATGTGCGAGTGCGTCCCCTCGTGCCCCGCGGCCACGGCCGTCACGTGCGGCTCGCTCATCCCCAACAGCTGCCCCGGCATGACGTGCCCGGGCCGCGGCCTCTCGTGCCCCGCGGGCCAGGCGTGCAACCCCGTCACCTTCGTGTGCGAGTGCTCGCCGCGCTGCGCGGTCACCACGCCGGGCTCCGTGGCGTGCGGCGTTGACATCCCCAACGTGTGCCCCGGCGGCCCCTCCTGCGGCACGGGCACCTTCTGCCCCACCTCGCAGACGTGCGCGGGCGGTCGCTGCGGCTGCCCCGCGGGCCTCACCCTCTGCGGCACCCTCTGCGTCGACCTCCGCACGGCCGCCACGAGCTGCGGCGCCTGCGGCGTCGCGTGCGTCACGGGTCAGACCTGCACCGCGGGCGTGTGCCTCTGCCCCGCGGGCCAGTCCGTCTGCGGCGGCCGCTGCGTGAACCCGCAGACCGACGCGGCCAACTGCGGCGCCTGCGGCCGCGCGTGCCCCACGGGCCAGTCGTGCACCGCGGGCGTCTGCGGCTGCCCGGCGGGCACCAGCTACTGCGGCACCGCGTGTGTGAACAACAGCGCCGACCGCAACAACTGCGGCGCGTGCGGGCGCGTGTGCCCCGCCGCGCAGTCGTGCGTGGGCGGCGCGTGCGCCTGCCCCGGCGGCACCACCACCTGCGGCTCGGTGTGCGCCAACGTCAGCTCTGACGCCTCCAACTGCGGCGCGTGCGGCAACGTGTGCCCCGCGAGCCAGAGCTGCTCGGGCGGCGCCTGCATGCTCGTGTGCGCCACGG
>CAISKJ010000552.1 GCA_903885885.1 uncultured delta proteobacterium | reverse complement strand
CTGCTGGCGCCGGCGGCGCTGCTAGCGGCCAGGCGCAGGCTCGGGACGGCGGCGGGCGGCAGCAGCAGCATGTTCTCGGGCTTGAGGTCGCGGTGCACAATGCCCGCGGCGTGGGCCGAGGCGAGCGCCGAGAGCACGCGACCCACGATCTCGCACGCGCGCGGGAGGTCGAAGAGGTCGTGGTTGACCATGAGGTCGTCGAGGGTGACCCCGCGCAGGAGCTCCATCACGAGGAAGGGCTGGCCGTCGTGCGTGCCGAAGTCGGTCACGTCGACGATGTTCTCGTGGCCGATGGCCGCCGCCGCGCGGGCCTCGCGCGTGAAGCGAACCACGGCGTCGTGCTGCACGCAGTACTTGGGGTGCAGCACCTTCACCGCCACGCGGCGCCCGATAATGGTGTGCTCGGCCTCGTACACCGTGCCCATGCCGCCCTCGCCGAGCTGGCCCATGACGCGGTAGCGCCCTGCGAGCTCAGTCCCGGGTTCGAGCGTTGTGGTGGACGGGAGCATTGGACGAGCGCCTCAGCGTGCCTCGGTTCGACCGCGCATCGACGGGGCTCACGCCCCTGCACGCTGCGAAGAGAATACCCTCACCGCGACCCGGCGTGGGAATCAACAACGATCTTCGCACGACCCTCGGCAGCAAACGCGCCCCGCGCGGCAGTCGGTGTTCGCGCAGCACTCCCGGCAGGTGCCGTTGCAGCACACCTCGGAGGACCTGCACGTCGGCGTGCACGCACGGTCCGAGACGGGCTGGCTGTCGACCGAGGGGATGCGGTCGGGGGTGACCACGGCATCGACGGTCGGAGCATCGACGGGTTGCGTGTCCGTTCGGTCCCAGTCGAGGGTTGCGGAGCAGCCGCACGCGAGGGCGACGAGGAGGGCGCGAGGGGGGGGCGTGGTGTGCCTAGGCATTGCGCTGTCCGTTGGGGAGCGGCTTGAGGCCGTAGCGCTCCATTTTGTAGATCAAGGCACGGCGCGAGATGCCGAGCACGCGCGCGGCCTGCGACTGATTCCACCCGGTGCTCTCAAGCGCGTTGATGATCACCTTGCGCTCGGTCTCGTCGACGCGCTCGCGCAGCGCCGACACCTGCGAGTCGCCGCCCGCGGGCTCGCCGCGCACCGCCGGCGGAAGGTGCTCGACCTTGAGCACCCCGTCTTGCACAAGCGCCAGCGCGCCGTGCACGGCGTTGCGAAGCTCGCGGACGTTGCCCGGCCACCGATGCGCCGACAGAACCGCGGCCACGCCGGTGCCGAGCGTCACGCGCCCGCCGTGCTCGTCGAGGCACTGCTGGACGAATGCGGGAATGTCTTTGGGGCGCGAGCGCAGCGGAGGAACATCGACGGTGACGCCGTTCAAGCGGAAGTACAGGTCTTCGCGGAAGCGCCCCGCGGAGACCTCCTTCGCGAGGTCGCAGTGCGTCGACGTCACGAGGCGCACGTTGATCGCAACGGGGCGCGTGGCGCCCACGCGCATGAGCGCGCGCTCCTGCAGCACGCGGAGGAGTCGCGCCTGACTCGTGGCCGACAGCTCGCTCACCGCGTCGAGCATCAGCGTGCCGCCGTCGACGGCCTCGAACACCCCGACCGTGTGGGCCCCGTCGGCCCCGCGCTCGAGCCCGAAGAGCTCGCCCTCGGCGAGCGAGTCGGGCAGCGTCGCGCAGTTGACCGAGATGAAGGGCGCCGCAGCCCGCGGGCTCTTGCGGTGAATGGTGCGTGCGAGCACCTCCTTGCCGCTCCCGGTCTCACCCTGGATGAGAACCGGGAGCTCGCTGGGGCCCAGGCGCTCGGCCAGCGCGAAGAGGGCCACCGATGCGGGATCGACCGCGATCACCGGCGCCGCGGGGCGCGCCTCGCTCACGGTCAGCACCCGGGGCGCGCGCGCCATGAGCTCGGGGAGCAGCACGGTCACCGAGGTGCTGCCGACGCGAAACATCGTGCCCGGCGCGATGGACACGAGCCCCTGCACGCGCTGCTCGCCGATCCACGTGCCGTTCGAACTCTCGAGGTCTTGCAGCGAAGCGGCGCGGCCGTCGTAGCGAAACACCGCGTGCTCACGCGAAACGCGCTGATCGTCGACCGAGAGCTCCAGGCTCTCGGCCCGACCGACGCGAATGGCCATGCCGGGCACCACGAGCACCGTGCGAGGGGCCTTGCCCGCCTCTTCGACCAGGAGCCTCGCGGCCCTCCGCGACGGGTCTACGTCGCGATCAAACGTGGACGTGTCGGTGTGTTCGGTCATCGACGGGTTCCGATCCTATCATCGAACAGGGAGTGAGACGTATGCGCCGCGCTCCCGATGTATGTCCGGTACACCTCCGACCCTTCGCGACCCCGTGCCACATCTGCGCGACGTCGCCCTCTCACATACATCGACCCGCGCACCGGCCCGGCGCTCGTTGGCAGCGCGACAGGCACGCGGCAGCCTGCGCGCGCGCCGCGACGCCGAGCGCCCGCCCAATCGGCGCGGCCGAGGGGCCCTTCGGGGGCGGATTCACCTGCACCGCGACCCCTGCGACGAACACCATCGAGAGCGCCGAAACCACTGCAAACGACCTTGAATTCATCGCCAGCCCACAGGTTGGGAGCGTGTTGCGCGGAGACCCCGCGCGGTGCGTCGACGAACCGCTCATCGGCGCCGCGCGGGCGGTGCTTGAGCGCGACGGAGATTTTTCTCTTCAGCGGCCGCACGCCACCGTGGCCTCGAGCGCGCGCGAAGCTGCCACGGCGCGCTCGCACGCGGGCCCGAAGAGGGTGAGCTCGCCGTACTCGCGGTCGGTCCAGTCCCACCCGTCGCGCCGCGTGGCATCGCGCGGAACGAGGGCGCCCGCGGAGCGCACCGCGATGCGATCGGGCGCGTCGGGCCGCGACGGGGTCACGTACGCGCAGCGCACCACCGTTCGCTGAATCTCGTCGAACGCTGCTCCGAGCTGCGCGCCCTCGCGCACGCTGTAGTAGCGCCGCGCGCCCGGGAGCGCGCGCCCCCCCGCGACGGCCATCCGATCGAGCACGGCCACGTAGCGGGCGTCGATGTCGCCGTCGATGCCGATGACGTAGGTGCCCACGCCCTGCTCCCGTGCGCGCTCGATGGCCCCGACGGTGCCGTCGTCGTCGATGCAGTTGCGCGCCCCGAGCCCCGCGACGTTGCAGCCCGACGCGACCGGGCACGTGCACGTGGCGGGGTCGAGCGCCGCGTTGCAGTTGGGCGCGCCGTCGGTGGCCAGCACGAGGTACTGGGCGAGGCCGCGCGCCGCGTGGGTGACCGCGTAGCGCGTCGCGCGCGCGATGGCCGCCGCGGTGGGCGTCGCGCCGGCCGGCGCGTAGAGGCCCACGGCGTCGAGGAGCACCGACGCGTTGCCGAGGGCCGGCGCCACGTCGAGGCCGTCGCCCGGGAGCTGGTCACACGCCTGCAGCGCCGAGAGCGCGCCCGAGGCCGGAACGCGCGGGAAGATCAGCACGCCCGCTTGCATCACGCCCTCGAAGCGCGGGAGCGTGGCGCCGAGGGCGGAGCGCATCACGTTCCACCGCGAGCGCCGGTCGGCGTCGGAGAGCGGGAGGCTCATCGAGCCCGAGCGGTCGATCACGAAGACCATGCGCGCCTCGCGGCGCACCATCGCGAAGCGCCCCGCCACGCAGGCGTCGAAGCGCACGAAGACGTCGTCCGTGGCGTCGTCTGCCGTCGTCGCGTCGGGCGCGAGGAGCCCCGTCTTCGCGCCGCACCCCACGCCGAGGGTCGCGGCGAGCGCGGCCGAGCGGAGGAGGTAGCGTCGGGGGGGGAGTTTCATCAGGGCGAGTCGGGGCGGCCAGCGCAGTGTCGCCCGCGAGGCGCGCGGGGGGCAAACCTTCGGCCGTCCGCGCCGCGACCCCAATGGAGGGGATCTCCCGCGCGTCCCAGTGCACTCAGACCGTCGTCGGTGTCGATGCGCGTCGCGGGGGAGAGCTCCGTGTGCGATGGTCGCGCCGAACGAACGCCACCGCGGGGAGAGGCTCAACGTCATGATCCGTCAGCGCCTGATCTACTCTGGCCTCTGCGCATTCGTCGCGCTCACGGCCTGCGGCGGCCGCGACCGCATCACGGTCACCGTGGCGCAGGTCGAGCGCGTGCGCGCCGGCGTGACGCTCACCGAGCCTGCGGCGCGGGCCGCGCCCGTCGACGGCGTGCTGCGCCTCGCGCCCGGCGCCGTGGCCGCCACCGACGACGTGGGCCGCGCCCTCGTGGTGCTCGACCACGGTGAGCGCGTGCTGCTCGACCACAACACGCGCATCACGGTCACCTCGGCGAGCGCGGTGGAACTCGAGTCCGGGCGCGTGTGGGTGAGCGCCGCGGCCGTGGCCGACCCCCTCGCCGGCGACGCGGCGACGCTGCGCGCGGGCAACGCCGAGCTGCGACTCCGCGGGGTGCGCGCGAGCATCGAGCGGCAGGGCGACGGGGCGCTCCTCGACGTGCTGGGTGGCGAGGTTGCGTGGCAGACGGGCGCGCGCCAGGGCGCCGTGCATGCGGGCGAGCGCGCCGACCTGCGCGGAGGCAACGCGACCGTCACCCCACGCACCCTCTTCGACGACTGGACGGGCGGCCTCGCCGACGACCTCCCGCCGGGCGTGACGGTGAGCGGCGCCATGGGCCTCGGCGCCGTGGCCGCGCGCAGGCCCGACGAGCAGGGCGCGCCGCGTTGGCCCCTCGCGCTCCAGCGCGTCGATGCGCGCGTCTCGATCGTGGGCGACCTCGCGGTGACCGAGCTCGAGGAGACCTTCTTCAACCCCGCGGCCGACACCGTCGAGGGCCTCTACACCCTCACGGTGCCGCGCGGCGCGGTGCTCCAGCGCTTCGCCGTCGACCGCCGCGGGTACCTCGTCGACGGCATCGTGCGCGAGCGCACCGTCGCCGCGCGCGACTACCAGGCGCAGGTGTACGCGGGCTCGACGCACGACCCCGCGCTGCTCGAGTGGGACGCCCCAGGCCGCTACCACGCGCGGCTCTACCCCATTACCCCGGGCATGACGCGCAAGGTGCTCGTGACCTACACGCAGTGGCTCACCGCGCGCCCCGACGGCGGGCGCTCGTGGCGCCTCCCCCTCGCGTCGCTCGGCTCGCGCGTGGGCGAGCTGCGGGTTGACGTCGACGTGGCGCGCGCCAACGCGACGGAGATCCGCGCGAGCGACGGCGCGCGGCGCGACGAGACGCACGTCACCCTCACGCGCAGCGACGTGATCCCCACCGCGGACTTCGTGCTCGACCTGCGCGGCTCGCCGCCGCGCGAGGCCTCGGCGGTGCGCGTGCCCCCGGGCGACCGCTCGGTGCCCAACGGCGACCGCTTCGGCTTCGGGCGCG
>CAISKJ010000551.1 GCA_903885885.1 uncultured delta proteobacterium | reverse complement strand
GCGTCGCACACGGCGGCCGCCGCGCGAAGCGCCGCGGTGATACCGTGGCGGGCAGTCATGCTCACGCTCCACCGCGCGCTCCTCGTGCCCGTCGTCGCCCTCGTGGCCTGGTCGTTCGTGATGTGGGCGTGGATGTACGTCACGCGCATCCCGGCGATCCGCGCGATGCGCATGCGCCTCGACCCGACGGCCCCGCGCGGCGAGCAGATGGCCACGCTGCCCGCCTCGGTGCGCTGGAAGGCCGACAACTACAACCACCTGATGGAGCAGCCGACGCTCTTCTACCCCGTCGCCATCGTGCTCGCGCTGGTGAGCACGGCCCCCGGCACCGACGCCGCGATCGCGTGGGCGTACGTGGGCCTGCGCGTGGTGCACAGCGTTTTTCAGGCGACGGTGAACAAGATCGAGGTGCGCTTCGCGCTCTTCTTTCTCTCGTCGCTGGTGCTCGTCGCGTTGACGGTGCGCGCGGCGCTCGCCCTCGCCTGAGCGTCGCTCAGAACCCCCGCCCCGACGCGAGAAACTCGCGCTCGTCGTCGGTGCTCGCGCGGCCGAGCACGGCGTTGCGATGGGGAAAGCGCCCGAAGCGCGCGACCACCGCGCGGTGCTTGACCGCGTAGTCGACGAGGCTCGCGGAGAGCGTCGCGAGCGCGGGCGGCGCCTCGGCGGCGGCGCGCTCGGCGAGCGCCACCGAGCGGTCTTGATGGGCGATGTCTTCGGCGTGTTCGAAGGGCAGGTAGAAGAACATGCGGGCCAGCGTGGACACCTCGCGGTCGAAGCCCTTCGCGAGGGCGCGCTCGGCGACGACGACGGCCGCGGGGTCGGTGGCGAAGGTGCGCGCGTCGTCGCGGTAGAGGTTGCGCGGGAGCTGGTCGAGGAGGAGCACCCGCGCGAGCGCGCCGGGGGCCGACGCCTCCCAGTCGGTGAGCTCGCCCCGTGCCGCGCGGTCGGCGAGCGCGCCGAAGCCCTCCTTGCACGCGGCGTCGAAGGCCGCGTCGGTGCGAAACCAGCGGCCCATGTTGGCGGCGTCGATGGGACCGGTCACGTCGGCGGTGCCGAACCAGAACGCGAGCAGCGACGACGCCTCGGGCGGGAGCGAGTGAAGACTCATGGCGCGCTCTCTAGCGCGTTCGTGGGGGTGACCGCGAGGGGCATGACCGTCGCATACTCCGCCCTCCGACGATGCGCGCGCCGCTCCCGCTGATGCTCACGATGGCTGCCGTGTCGCTCGGCGCGGCCCTCGCGCACGCGGGCGATCCCGTCGATGTGGGCGCGATGTTTCACCGCGGCGACCGCCCCGTGCGGGTGGGGAGCGCGCCGCGCGACGTGGGCGCCGATGACGCGGCGACGTGTGCGCGCTGCCACGGCGAGATCGCCGCCGAGTGGCGCGCCTCGCAGCACGCCAGCGCGTGGAGCGACGAGGTGTTTCAAGCGGCCTACGCCGTCGAGCCGATGCAGTTCTGCCGCAACTGCCACGCGCCGCGGGCGCGCGTGGGGCGCGTGCCCGACGACTTCTCGCAGTCGGAGGGGGTCTCGTGCGCGGTGTGTCACGTGCGCGCCGCGGCGCTGTAGGGCTCAGCCCTCGGTGGCGGGGGCCGCGCGGTCTTGCACGCGGATCTCGCACTGCGTGCCGAGCTCCTCGAGCGCGTCGAGGGCGTGGTTGATCTCGTCGCGCGTGTGGCCGCGCGTGACGTTGACCCGCAGGCGCTCCTCGCCCTGCTTCACCCCGGGGTACGTGATGGGCACCATGTGAACGCCCATCTCGTAGAGCATGTGGTGCATCACGAGGGCCTTGCGCTCGTCGCGCACCATCACCGGCATGATGTGGGTGTTCGACGCGCCGAGGTCGAAGCCGCGGCGGATGAGCTCGCCGCGCATGTACGCCGCGTTGGCGTGCAGCTCGGCCACCAGGGCGGGGCCGTCGTCTTCGAGCATGGTGAGGATCTCGGCCGCGGCCGCCACGATGGGCACCGGCAGCGTGGCGCTGAACACGAAGCTGCGGGCGGTGTGCTGGATGAGCTCGACCACCTCGGTGCTGCCCAGAATGATGCCGCCGATGCCGCCGAACACCTTCGAGAAGGTGCTCACCACGATGGGGGCGCGGCCCTCGAGGGCGAGGTCTTCGAGCACGCCGCGGCCGTGCGTGCCGAGGGTGCCGGAGCCGTGCGCGTCGTCGACCACGAGCACGGCGTTGTGGCGCTCGCACACCTCGATAATTTCGCGGAGCGTGCCTTTGTCGCCGTCGAGCGAGTAGATGCCCTCGACGAGCACGAGGGCGTTCTCGCGCTCGCGCGACTTGAGAATGCGCTCGAGCGAGCGGGCCGAGTTGTGGTTGAAGAAGCGCACCTCGGGCGAGCGCTTGGGCGTGCCCGCCGCGAGGAAGGTGCCGTCGAGGATGCACGCGTGCGACAGCTGGTCGAGCACGAGCGTGGTCTTCTCGTCGGCGAGCGCCATGATGGTGCCCACCATGGCCTGGTAGCCCGTGGTGGTGATGAGGGCCTTCTCGAAGCCGAAGAACTTCGCGAGGCGCCCCTCGAGCTCGACGTGGGCCACGGTGGTGGCCTGCACGCGGCTCGACGAGAGGCCGCACGCGTAGCGGTCGATGGCCTTGTGCGCGGCCTCGAGCACCTTCGGGTGCGTGGTGAGCCCCAGGTAGTCGTTGGAGCTGAAGTTCACGAACGCGTGCCCGTTGACGGTGGTGCGCAGGCCGCCCGATTCGAACGGGCGAAAGAACGGGTACACGCCCATCTCGCGGGCCTCGCGCACGCGCGACAGCTCGCGGTGCGCCTTCTCGTCGATCCAGCTCATGTCATTGCTCCGCGCGTCGCACGATCATGGCCGACGCGTTGCCGTAGAAACCAAGCGAGGGGACGATCGCCGTCGCGGCGCCCGCCGCGCGCATCTGCGCGACGCACCACGCGAGCGCCATCGCCCCCGAGGCCCCGAAGGTCTCGCCGAGGCGCGCCGTGGGAGAATCGATGCGCGCGGCGCCGCCGAAGACCGCCGCGAGGGCCGCCGCCTCGGGCCCGTCGAGGGGCGCGTAGCCCGCGAGCCCCGAGGCCACCACGTCGACGTCGGAGGGCGCGAGCGACGCGTCGTCGAGGGCCGCGCGCATCGCCCGCTCGAGCGCCTTCTGCGAGGGCGCGAAGAGCCGGTCGTCGTCGTCGGGGCCTTCGAAGGCCGTGCCATATCCTGTCACAGTGGCGTACACGGTGGCGCCGCGCGCCCGCGCCGCCGGCTCGGGCTCGAGCACGGCGAGCATCGCGCCCTCGGCGGGTCGCACGGCGAGCATGCCCACGCGGTGCAGGGCGAGCACGAGCGACTCGCTGAGGGCCTCACCGCCGCCCACGAGCGCGGCCTTCGCGCGGCCGCTCGCGAGGTACATGTCGGCGCAGCCCACCGACTCGACGGAGCCCGCGGGGCCGCTGACCACGGTGGCGTTGAGGGCGCGGAGGTCTTCCCAGATGCTCACGTAGCCGAGCGAGCTGTTGATCACCGTGTTGGGGAAGCGCGCGGGGTTGATGTACCGCGGGTCTTCGAGGCGGGCGACGGTGTTGAGCTCGTGGATGGCCTCGAGGCTGCCGAACGCGTTGGCCGCGACCACGCCTACGTCGTCGGGGCCGTACGCCGTCCACGCGCCCTTCGCCTTGAGGCCCGCGTGCTCGAGGCCGAGGCGCGCGGCCACGAGGTAGAGCTTCGTGAGCCGGTCGTTGTTGCGCAGACCCTTGTCGCCGATGATCTTCGCGGCGTCGAAGCCGCGCACCTCGCCGACGCGCGCGCCCTCGTAGGGCGCGAGGTCGAAGAGCGACGACTCGCTGGAGAACACATCGCGCGAAGGGTCTTCGAGGCCCTCGACGAAGGCGCTCCACCCGATGCCGAGGGGCGACACGACGCCGAGGCCCGTGACGGCGAGGGGCTTCATTGCATCACCCCGCGGTCGGAGGGCGGCGCGAGGCGGCCGACCCTGGCGAAGCACACGACGGCGTCGTAGCCGCCGAAGGCGAGCGAGTTGTTGAGCACCACGTCGGAGGCGCCCGCGCGGGGCGCGTTGGCCACCACGTCGAGGTCGCACTCGGGGTCGGGCGTGTCGTAGCCGATGGTGGGCGGGTAGAGCCCGGTGAGCACGGTCTCGACGCAGCTCACGGCCTCGATGGCGCTCGCCGCGCCCATGCAGTGGCCGATCATGCTCTTGACGCTCGAGATGGGCACGCGACGGCCTTCGAACACGTCGCGCATGGCGCGGGTCTCGACGGCGTCGTTGGCGCGCGTGCCGGTGCCGTGGGCGTTCACGAAATCGACGTCGGCGTGCGCGAGGCCCGAGCGCGCGATGGCGTCGCGCATGGCCTTCGTGCTGCCGGTGGCCTCGGGGTGCGGGCGGGTGATGTGGTAGGCGTCGCAGGCGATGCCCCAGCCGCCGACCTCGGCGAGCGGCGTGGCCCCGCGGCGCGCGGCGTGGGCCTCGGACTCGAGCACCATGACCCCGGCCCCCTCGCCCACGACGAGGCCCTGGCGGTTGAGGTCGAAGGGCTGGCAGCGCTCCGGCGCGAGGGCGCCGAGGCGCAGACAGCCGCAGTACTGAAGCTCCTGGAGCATCTCGGCGGCGCCCGTGACGACGACGTCGGCGCGGCCCGCGCGGATGAGGTCGCACGCGAAGCCGATGGCGTAGTTGCCCGCGGCGCACGCGGCCGGGAGCGTGAGCACCATGCCCTTGCAGCCGAGGGCGCGCGACACGTGAATGGGCAGGAGCGACGGCGAGTAGCGGGCCACGTCGGCGCGGTCGACGGCGTCGCGGCCGCGGCGGATCCACGCGTCGTCGAGGCGCGAGAGCACGTCGCACTCGCCCATGGTGGTGCCGAGCACCACGGAGGCGCGCTCGCTGCGGAGGGCCTCGGGAGAGAGGCCCGCGTCGGCGACGGCCATGCGCGCGGCGGCGATGGCCATGGCCGAGCAGCGGCCGGTGTCGCGCAGCTCGCGCGCCGTGAGGTGGTCGCCCGCGCGGAAGATCTTCGCCTCGGCGGCGACGGCGCGGTCGAGCGCGCTCGCATCGAAGGACTCGACGGGGCTCGCGCCGGACCGACCCGCGAGGAGCGACGCCCAGAAATCTCGCCGACCGAGACCGAGCGCGCTCACTACGCCCATGCCCGTGACATACACGCGTGGCGTCATGGGCGCGGCCTATAGCGCCCCCCGCGCGCGCCCACAAGCGCAGTCACGGTGCGTAACGCGATGCGCGGTGCGGCGCGCTCCATGCGGCTATTCGAGTGGCCAGCGGCGCCGCGCGCCGATGCTTGACAGTGCGTAGGAACGGCGCGATGAACGCGCGCGTTTTTGCACCCGCTGTGACAAGCACCCGACTCGGAGACATCGATGTCTATCGCACGCGACGAACTGCTCAAGAGGTTCCAACGGATCGCCAGTGAGGTGGCCGAGCGCGAGGTGCCGCTCGCCTCGGAGAACACGCGCATCAGCGACCTCGGGATCGACTCCCTCGGCATGCTCGAGATCGTCGGCAGCATGGAGCGCGAGTTCAAGACGCGCATCCCCGACGACGAGCTCGTGGGCATTCAGACCGTGGGTCAGCTCGTCGACCTCGTGCAGAAGCGCGCCGACTGAGCGCGGGGGTGACTGCCATGGACCCCGAGAAGATCCGAGAAGAGGTTCGCGCGCTCATCGCCGAGATCATCGAGCGCGACGCGTCGGACGTGGCCGACGAGACCCCGCTGCGCGACCTCGGCGTCGACTCGATGCAGGCCATCGAGATCATTACCGACCTCGAGAAGCGCTACAAAATCAAGATCGCCGAGTCGGAGTACCGCAACGTCTCCACGTTGGCGAACATCACGGTCTTTCTGCAAGCCAAGCTCGCCGCCCGCTGAGCGTTGCCCCGCCGCGCGCGGCGCCGCCCCGTCTCCCCCACCCGATTCGTCAGTGCCGAGAGCGGGGGTCGAACCCGCACGGAGCTCGCGCTCCCAGGGGTTTTAAGCCCCCTGCGTATGCCATTCCGCCATCCCGGCTCAACCGTCGCGCCGTGCGCCTCGAAGCCCCTCGTCGGCGCCCCTCCATCGCTCTGCACGAAATTGGATCACATTCACCCCATCTGGCAATGGGGAAGGCATGCAGACCCCCAACTCTCGTGATCACGTGATCGTCGAACTTCGGCGCCTGCTCCACGACCTCTTCGTGGCGACCGAGCAGGGCGCCGCACAGCCGCGCCTCGCGCGGGCTCACGGCTATGCCGATGGGTACATGAAGGGTCTTCTTCAGGCAGGCATCGTGAGTCAGCCCGAGCTGCTCTCGATCGTCGCCGAGGAGCGAGGCCGCGTCGCAGGACCCGCGACGCGCCTCGTTCGCCTCGACGACCTCCCGCGCGGCTCAGCGTAGCGGGAACACCCGCACGCCGTAGCGGGGCGTGTCGCGCATCGACAGGTCGCGCCACCACGTGGCCACGCTGCCCGCCGCGCTCGTGGCCCAGTAGCCCGTGTTGTTCATCGAATCGAGCACCGACAGCGTCCACCCCATGGCGCCGCGCGTCGCGAGGCGCAGGGTGCCCACCGTCGTGTCTTGATAGGCGACGCGCACGGTGCCGTCGGCCCCCACCGAGATCGACGCGCTGTCGCCCACGATGTGGCGCCCGTCGTCGAAGGTCATCGCGCCGACGGCGCCGCCCTCGTCGATCACCTCGGGCTGCCCCATGGGGGCGCCGTTCATCGCGCGGAGGTACATGAGACGCTCTTCCCAGCCGTCGACGTAGGCCAGGTGGAGCATGCCGTCGGCGCCGAAGGCCGCCGACGCGTACACCCCGCGGTCGCCCGTGTCGGCGCGCATCGCGCCTTCGCCATCGAGCACGACGGGAGGCATGAAGCGCCCCATCGCGTCGCCGAGCGCGAGCATGAGGTTGCCGCGGTCGCGGTGGTACCACACCACGGCGAGGCGTCCGCCGGGGCCCGCCACGAGGTTCACGTAGTGGGTGCCGGGCGCGAGGGCCTCGACGGTGTTGGCCGCGAACACGTCGCCCGCGCTCATGGGCATCGGGCCGCAGCGGCCGGTGCGCAGGCACACGGTGCCCGTCGCGCAGTCGACCGGGCGGCACGCGCTCGGGAGCGTGGCCACGTCGGAGATGGTCCAGTCGGCGGGGCCCGACGGGTTGGCGTTGTTGGCGCGCGCGAAGCGCACCACGGAGTTGAAGCCGTCCATCGCGGGGGCCGCCGCGCGGTACGCGATGGCGGGCACGCCGCCGTCGAGGAGCACCAGCGAGGCGTAGCGCCCGTTGGAGCCGTTGGCGTCGACCGTGTGCGACGTGCACGTGGCGCCCATGCACACGGCGAATTTGAGCTTGTTGTGCGTCGCGTCCCAGTAGGCCACGCGGGGGTTGCCGTCGGCGCCTACGGCGATGGAGTTGAACTGCCCCACGTCGTCGCCGGCGTCGCTCACGCCGCCGCGCCAGCCGGTGACCGCGCCCGTGATGGCGCCGCCCGCGGGCACGCCGTCGGCGTGCACCCAGTCGACGGACATCGACGCCGCCTGCCAGCGCCCCACGACGAGGTCGCCGTAGCGAAACGCCGTCGGGTCGCCGGCCGAGTAGGCCGACAGCCACAGGGTGCCGTCGGCGGCCGAGGCCATGTGCAGGTGCGAGCCCACTGCGCCGGGGTTGAGCGGCGGCAGCGCGACGCAGCCGCACATGCTCGTGTCGTAGGTGCACGTGGTCATGTTGAGGGTGGGCGTGCCGCTCACGGCGAAGCCCGGCATGCAGGTGGTGGTGCACGCCGCCACGGTGTCGACGCAGCGCGCGCCGCACATCGTCTGCGCGGGGGTGCACACGGCGGCGTCGGGCCCGACGCTGCCGTCGGGCGTGCCCATGGTGCCGTTGGTCTCGCCGGCGCAGCCCTGGGCCACGGCGGCGAGCGTCGCGACGACCGCGGCGGTCTTCGCGCGGCGACGACGCGCCGAGAAGACCACCGCGCCCGCGGCGGCGAAGAGGAGCGCGAGGCCCTTCGAGGAGCCCGTCTTGCCGCCCGGGACGCTGCAGCCGCAGCCGCCGCTCGCGTCGGTGGAGGGGCCGCCGCGGATGAGGCGGACGCCCGTCGAGAGGTCGACCTGGGCCGTGTTGCCGTCGGCGTCGCGCGCGAAGACGCGCACGGTGCGAGCGTCGGGGCTGAGCGTCGCGCGGGCGTCGCGCGTCCACGCGCTGCGGGCGCCGTCGTCGAACTGGAACGCGTACTCGACGGAGGCCGAGACCTCGTCGCGCGCCTCGGCGACGACGGTGTTGCCGTCGATGTGCGCGCTGAGGGTGGGGGCCACCGTGTCGATGTTGAACTCGATGCGCGCGGGCTCGCTGTCGGCCGTGCGGGGCTCATCCAGAACGCGAGCGCGCACCTCGATGGCGTGCGGCCCCTGGCCCACGAAGGCCCAGTCTTGCACCGCGTAGCGCGTCTCGGTCGAGAAGGTCGACCAGGTGCCGCGGTCGATGCGGAAGCTGTACTCGGCGCGGTGACCGAAGTCGTTGGGGGTGCCCACGGTGAAGGTCACGCGGGGGCGGTTCTCGGCGCGGAGGCCATCGGCCGTCCAGAGGGCGCGGTTGACGTCGACGCCCTCGAGGGTGGCCGTGGTGTCGAGCGCCAGGGTGTCGGGGCGCATGCCCGCGGGCACGTACGCGAGGGCGGCGAAGATGCCGAGGAAGCGCGAGGCGCCCTCGGTGACGCCCTGCACGCCGCGCGGGGGCACGGTGATGCGCACGTCGCCGAGCGACATGCCGCCGGAGCCCGGCAGCGGGATCGACGGGAGCGCGATGGGGTTGATCGCGCCGCCGACCATCGAGAGGGCCGGGCCC
Source organism: uncultured delta proteobacterium (assembly GCA_903885885.1). Lineage (GTDB taxonomy): Bacteria > Myxococcota_A > Polyangia > Polyangiales > CAISKJ01. The sequence goes on along the minus strand of CAISKJ010000551.1, from coordinate 2,859 downwards.
AGGACGCCCTGAACGAGCGGGCCGATGAGGGCCGGGTCATTCGAGATGAGCTGCGGGTTGATGACCGTGTCGACCATCTCGACGCGCGCCTCGCCGAGCGTGGGCGTGAGGCCCATCGCGTCGGCCTGGAGGTTCACCGGCAGCGAGATGTCGGTGGTGAGGGTCATGAAGCGCACGTAGCGCTCCTCGCTCCAGGTGTAGAAGTCGAGCGCGACGCGGGGCAGCGTGATGGTGATGAGCGCGTCGGTCGTGAGGTTGGTGCCGGCGCCGATGCGCGCGCGCGGCGGCTGCTGCGGGCGCAGCGCGATGGCGAGGGGCGCGTTGCTGCCGGGGTAGATCACCGACCGCAGCGAGTTGAGCGGCGGGAGCGCCGCGAAGGTGCTCGCCGCCAGCGTCTGCGAGAGGTTGGTGCCCGCCGAGAGGCAGAAGAGGCCCGCGTCCCACACCTGGTAGAGGGCGTAGTTGAGGTACTCTTCCGAGAGGCCGATGCCGAGGTCGATGGGCGTCGTGGTGCCGGGCACGTTGTTCTGCCGCAGGGCCGCCCACTCGGGGATGGTGGGGATGGCCGGCGCGGGCACGCGGGGCACGCACGCGTTGTGTCGCGACGACTGCATCGCGCCGAACATGTTGATGGTCATGCCGCCGCCGACCACCTGGCCGTCGCGGGTCGGGTCGCCGGCCGCGAGCGCGAGGCTCACGGGCGCGTTGAGGCCCGGCGAGAAGCCCGCGAGGAGCGCGCCCAGGTTGCCGCGGCCCTCGGTGCCGAGGAGCGAGGGCACGAGCGAGTTGTCGTCGTAGCGGCAGCGCGCGCCATCGACGCGGGTGCCCGTGGGGCAGCCCGGCGGCGAGGGCATCGACGTGGCCGCGAGCGCGTCTTGAATGGGCCCGAGCGCCTGCGCAAACTGCCCGCGAAACTGGCCGATGATGGTGCCGCGGAGCAGGTTGACGATGAAGCACACCCAGCTGTCGGTGCAGGCGATGTCTTCGTTCTCGATGCCTTCGCCCGAGGTCTCTTGCACGGCGTCGCCCATGCCCGTCGGCGACACGATGTCGGCGCGGTGATAGTTGCGCCGCTGCGCGTGCGTGTCGCGCGCGATGGTGACCTTGGTGCTCAGCCCGAGGTACGGGTGCGAGCCGCGCTCGGTGCGCACCTGCAGCGTGGGCTGCGCGATCGTGAGGCACAGGGCGCCGCCGCAGCTGTCGTTGCAGCCGCCACAGCACGCCCGCAGGCCGATGTCGCCGCTCGCGCCCACACGGACCCGCGCGAGGATGGCGTTGGGGTCGGTGAACGAGAGGCGCAGCGCCTCGGAGGCGGGGAGGCTCACGTTGATGTTGCAGGTGCCGCCGGGGCAGATGATGGCGCGACAGGCCGTGAAGCCCGCGATGGACACCGGCGCGACGGTGCGCGGCACCGGGATGCCCGAGCCCACGAAGCCGCCGAGCAGCGACGGGGCGATGGACTCGATGCGCCGGAGGCCCGTCTCGGTGAGGCGAATCTGCGCCGAGTGCGGGATTCGTGTGTCAGGCGTGAGGGGATAGCCCCCCGGGATGGGTTGAATCGCGCCGCCCGCGCAGCCCGAGCACCCTCCGCCTGAGCATCCCGAAATGAGGACGACCAGGAAGATCCAGTAGAGCCGTCGAAGAAGAGACCACATAGGCAATGTCCACGGTCCTTTCCGGCCGAAGCATTGGGAGAACCCTTGCGCTCGCGCGCGGCACACCGCTGCCCGCGCGCGAACCTCTCATCGCGGGAGCCTACGGCGCCTTGCACGCACGCGTAAAGCGGCGCCCGCTATGCCGCGCGCTGCGCGCCGGGGAAGTCGGGCACGGCGGGTGCGGGCGGGGCCGCGGGCTCGACGCCGCCATCGCCGGGCGCGCCGCCATCACCGGGCACGCCGCCATCGCGGGGCGCCATGGGCGCGGTCGGTGCCGGGCCCTCGGGCGTCGCGCGGGCGGGGGCCGCGGCGGCGGGCGCGCGGCGCAGAATGAAGGGCCGCGCGTCGTTGCAGAAGTTGGTCGAGCGGCGAAAGTGCCAGAGCACGTAGACCCGCGCGTCGGGCGATCGGATCACCTCGGGCGTCGGGGGAAAGGGCGCTGCGGCGCGCACGGCGTTGAGCGCGCCCACGTCGAAGGGGAGCCAACCGCTCGGCTGCGTGATGCGCATGTGCTGGACGCTGCCGTCGGGGTCGATGGAGAGCTCCAGCACCGTGTGGAGGTCGGGGTTGTGCATCGGCGAGCCCTGCGGCATGCCGCTCACGCGCGCGATGAACCCCTCGGCGAAGGACTCGTGAATGCGGTCGTGCATCTGCACCAGGTACGCCGCGAAGGGCGACGCGCGCGTGCGGAGCGCGGTGGTCTCACCCGGCCGAATGTTGCCCACGGGCGTCTCGATGGCGGCGAGCGCCTCGCGCCAGTTCGACGCGTAGTCGCCGCGGGCCTCGGCCCTGCGCCGCTCGTCGTCGCGGCGCCACCGCTCGAGCGTGGCGCTCCCATACACCGAGCCCAACGTGCTGATCGTCGGGCTGAGCGCCGCGAGCGCGCGCGCCGCGCCGAGGCCCTCGATGCCGAGCTGCCGCGCGATGAACCCGTCGCCCGACCCGCTCTGCGTGCTGCGCCCCTGTTGGCCGTTCTGCCCGTTCTGCCCGCGGTCGCCCGCGGTGCCCTGCTGCCCCCCGGCGCCGCCGCCGCCGTTCGCCCGGCCCGCGCCCGCGGTGCCCGCGACCCCGACGCCGCCCACGCGAAGCCCGTTGGTGTCGGGCGCCGCACCCGCCGCGGCGAGCGGCCCGACAGCGCCCTGCGCGCCCACCGCGCGGCCGTCACCGCGGGCGCCCGACGCGCCGCGACGCCCCTCGGCCGACG
>CAISKJ010000550.1 GCA_903885885.1 uncultured delta proteobacterium | reverse complement strand
GGGAACACATCGATGATGCGGTTGATGGTCTGGGCGGAATCGGTGGTGTGCAGGGTCGCGAAAACCAAGTGCCCCGTCTCGGCGATGGTGAGCGCGGCCTCGACGGTCTCGAGGTCGCGCAGCTCGCCGATGAGCACCACGTCGGGGTCTTGCCGCAGGGCGTAGCGCAGCGCGTCTTTGAAGGTCGACGTGTCGATGCCGATCTCGCGCTGGTTCACCACGCAGTTCTTGTTCGCGTGCATGTACTCGATCGGGTCTTCGATGGTGAGTATGTGCTGCCGCGTCTCGGCGTTGATCTTGTCGATGATGGCCGCGAGGGTGGTGGTCTTGCCCGAGCCCGTGGGCCCGGTGATGAGCACCAGGCCCCGGTTGCGCACCGCGAACTCGCCCACCACGGGGGGCAACCCCAGCTCCTCGACGGAGAGGATCTTGAAGGGGATGGCCCGGAACGCCGCCGCCACCGCGCCGCGCTGCATGAACACGTTGGCGCGGAAGCGCGCGAGGTTCTTCACCCCGAACGACAGGTCGAGCTCGCAGGTCGATTCGAACTGCCGCCGCTGCTCCTCGGTGAGAATCGAGTAGCAGAGGCGCTGCGTGTCCGTCGGCGTGAGCACCGCGCAGCGGCGCAGCGGCACGAGCTGATCGTCGACGCGCAGCACCGGCGGCGACCCCGTGGTGATGTGCAGGTCGCTGGCGCCCTTCTCGACCATGACCTTGAGCAGGTCGAGCAGGGTGGGCTGAATGGGCTCGGCGTTCGACCCCACGGTGCGACCCTTGGGGTCAGTGCCCGCCGCCACCGCCGCCTCCGCGGTTCGCGTCGGTCGTGGTGCAGCGCACGATCTCTTCGGTGGTGGTCACGCCCTCGAGGGTCTTCGAGATGGCCGACATGCGCAGCGTGCGGAGGCCGCACCGAATGGCCTGCTGCTTGAGCTCGGCCGCCGACGCGCCCTGCAGCACGAGGTCCTTCAGCTCGTCCCACAGGGGCATCACCTCGTAGAGCGCGACGCGGCCCTTGTAGCCCGTGCCGTTGCACGTCGAGCAGCCCGCGCCCTTGATGAGCACGCCCTTGCACGAGTCGATTTCGTCTTCCTTGAAGCCGATCTCGCGCATGAGCTCGAGGGGCGCGCGAATCTCGGTCTTGCAGTCTTTGCAGACGCGGCGCGCGAGGCGCTGGGCCACCACGAGGGTCGTGGCCGCCGTTACCATGAAGGGCTCGATGCCCATGTTGAGGAGGCGCGACACCGTGCTCGGCGCGTCGTTGGTGTGCAGCGTCGAGAGCACCATGTGGCCCGTGAGGGCGGCCTTCACGCCGATCTCCGCGGTCTCGAAATCGCGGATCTCGCCCACCATGATGATGTCGGGATCCTGCCGCAGGAACGAGCGCAGCGCGGCGGCGAAGTTGAGCCCGATGTCGTCGTGCATCTGGCACTGGTTGATGCCCGCGAGGTTGTACTCAACGGGGTCTTCCGCGGTGCTGATGTTCTCGGTGGTCTTGTTGAGCTCGGCGAGCGCCGAGTAGAGCGTCGTGGTCTTTCCCGACCCCGTGGGGCCCGTCACGAGCACCATGCCGAAGGGGTTGTGAATGGCCTTCATGAACCACTCGAGCTGAGTCTTTTCGAAGCCCAGCTTGGTCATGTCG
>CAISKJ010000549.1 GCA_903885885.1 uncultured delta proteobacterium | reverse complement strand
GGCCACGCCTCCTGCACGACGAGGCAGCGCCCCGTCTTCTCGACGCTGGCGATGACCGGCGCGTGGTCGAGCGGACGCACGCTGCGCAGGTCGATCACCTCGCACTCGACGCCCTCGCGGGCGAGCGCGTCCGCCGCGTCGAGTGAGGCGATCAGCATCTTGCCCCACGTGACGATCGTCACATGCGATCCGGCGCGCGCGACGGCGCTCACGCCCAGCGGGGCCACGTGATCCCCGTCGGGCACGAGGCCCTTCGAGCCGTAGAGGCGCTCGTCCTCGAGCACGAGCACGGGGTTGTCGTCGCGCACCGCCGCCTTGAGCATGCCCTTGGCGTCGGCCGCGGTGGCGGGGCACACGACCTTGATGCCCGGCACGTGCGCATAGAAGGCTTCGAAGCACTGCGAGTGCTGCGAGCCCGTCTGCCGCGCGGCGCCGTTGGGGCCGCGAAACACGATGGGGCACGTAAACTGGCCCCCCGACATCTGCCGCACCTTCGCCGCGTTGTTGAGAATCTGGTCGAAGGCCACGGCGCTGAAGTTCCAGGTCATGAACTCGACCACGGGGCGCAGGCCCGCCATGGCGGCGCCGATCGCGAGGCCCGCGAAGCCCGCCTCGGCGATGGGCGCGTCGATCACCCGGCGCTCGCCGAAGCGCGCGAGCAGCCCCTCCGTGACCTTGTAGGCGCCCTGATAGTGTCCGACCTCTTCGCCCACGATGAACACGCGCTCGTCGCGGTCCATCTCTTCGGCGAGGGCCTCGCGCAGGGCCTCTCGGTAGCGCAGCTCACGCATAGGTATAGGCCTCGATGAGTTCCTCGCCGGGCTCGGCGCTCTCGTCTGCGAAGCGCACCGCGTCGTCGACGGCGGCCTCGATCTCCTGGTCGACGCGCGCGAACACGTCGTCGCCTGCGCCGAGCGCCCGCAGCGATCGCTCCGCGTTGGCGATGCAGTCGTCCTTCTTGCGGGCCTCGACCTCGTCCGCCGTGCGGTACTTGCCCGGGTCGCTCATCGAGTGGCCGCGGTAGCGGTACGTCTGCACCTCGATGAGCGTCGGCAGCGACTCGCGCCGCGCGCGCTCCACGGCGGCCCCGATGCGCTCACGCACCACGAGCACGTCCTTCGCCTCGAAGCGGTCGCGCGCCATGTTGTACGCGAGGGCCTTCGTGCTCGAGTCGGCGACCGACATCGTGCGCGAGAGGGGCGTGCCCATCGAGTACTCGTTGTTCTCCACGATGGTCACGAGCGGCAGCTTCCACAGCGCCGCGAGCGACATGGCCTCGTGAAAGTCGCCGATGCTCACGGCCCCTTCGCCGAGAAAGCACAGCGCGACCTCGCCCGAGCCGCGATACTTGGCGGCGAAGGCGCAACCCGCCGCGAGGGGAACGTGCCCGCCCACGATGCCGTAGCCGCCCATCATGCGGCGCTCAGCGTCGAAGAAGTGCATGCTCCCGCCGAGGCCCTGCGAGCAGCCCGTCACCTTGCCGTAGATCTCCGCCATGCAGGAGCGTGCGCTCATGCCGCGCGCGAGCGCGAGGCCGTGGTCGCGGTAGGTGCCCACCACGTAGTCGTCGCGGGTGAGGGTCGAGAGGGCGCCGACGGCGCTCGCCTCTTGCCCAATGTAGAGATGCAGAAAGCCGCCGATCTTGCCTTGCGAGTACGCCTTGGCGGCGGCCTCTTCAAAGCGGCGGATGAGCACCATCTGCCGGTAGAGATCGAGCAACGCGTCGTGCTGGTTGGTCACGTTCACCCTGTGCGCGCGGCGACGCTCCAATGGACGCCGGCGGCGCGGAGCATAGAGGCCCGCGCACGCGATGGGAAGCCGTGTTTTGATGGCATAACGCGCGCGCCGGGCCGCGCCGCGGAGGCGCTCAGAAGCGCGCGAAGGGGAGCTGCGGCGTGGCCGGCGTGTTCTGCGTACGGATCACGCCGCCGCCGCCCGCGCCGGTGCCGCGAATGGCATCGAAGAACTTGTCGAGCACGATGTTGGCGCTGAGATACGTGCGCCAATCCTGATACTGACCATAGATCGGGTTGCCGTAGGTGCCGTCGCCATCGAGCACGCTGCGGCCCATCTGGTAGCCGACCTCGAGGGTGAGCCAGCCGACGGGGTTGTAATCGAGCCAGCCCGCGAAGAAGGTCGACTGCCGCATGTGCGTGTCGAGCACGCCAGGATTGCTCGGGCCCGAAGCCACGCCGGCAATGTCGTAGGCCCACTGGTGCGTCATCTGGAAGAAGACGCCCGGGCTCCAGTCGCCCCACGACTGCGAGAGAATAATCGCCCAGGAGATCTGGTCGTGGACGTTCGTCGCGCCGCGAAGCTGGAGGCCGCAGTCGACCGAGCTGCCCTGACAGGTGAGGGCGTAGGGGCGATCCCCGCGAATGCCCGGGGTCGTGTACTGCATGAACGGATGCGAGTACGCCACGCGACCGATCAGTGCGAAGTCGCCGCCGAAGGCCTCGACGCCCCACGCGGCCTGCGCGATCACACGCGGGGTCACGATGAGGGTGTTCGCGCGCGACTCGGGTGAAACGGGGAAGATGAGGCCGGCCGCGACGAAGAGACGTACGGGACCAAGCGCGGGCAGGCCCACCGCCCACAGGTCGAGCGACGGATCACTGAACCGCGGCTCGAGCTTCGTGGTGGTGTTGTCGGCGTCCGTGAGCTCGATGTTGAAGTTCCAGTTGGCGCGCAGCTGAAACATCCGGTTCAGACGATAGCGAGGCGAGAGGGTGACGCTGAGGTCGGCGGCCTGATTCGCGCGGCCGCTGGGGGTGTAGCTGTTGTCGAAAAACGATCCGTTGGCCGACGTCTGGATCGTCATCTGCGAGTTGGCCCACGGGTTGGGCGCCCGCGCAGGTGCGGCCGGCGCCGCGGCGGGGGCAGCAGGGGCGGGGGCCGCGGCCGGGGCCGGGGCGGC
>CAISKJ010000548.1 GCA_903885885.1 uncultured delta proteobacterium | reverse complement strand
GCCGTCACCTCGACGGTGTACACGCCCACGATGATCGGGGTGAACGCCTCGGTGCTCGACGCCGCGGGGGAGGGCGCCCAGTGCGCCGTGGCCGCGCCGCCGCCGGGGGCCGCCACGATGGACCAGTTGAAGCTCCGCAGCATGCCCATCGTGGTGACGGTGAACGACTGCGTGTCGCCCGCGAACATCGTCGCGTTCGCGGGGCACGCGATGGCGCCCGCGCAGGCCTCGTCGACGGAGCCGTCGCAGTCGTCGTCGAGGCCGTTGCAGAGCTCCGTCGAGGGCGCGCCCGGCGTGCACGTGGGCACCGCGCCGCGCACGCAGCCGGGGACGGTGCGCATGCACGCGCCGACGCCGCAGGTGACGTCGGGGATGCCGTCGTCGACGAGGGCGTTGCAGTTGTTGTCGCGGTCGTCGCACACCTCGGTGGCGGCGCAGGGCACGCACGCGCCCGCGCCGTCGCAGGTGCTCGACACGGGGGGCGCCCAGCGCAGCGAGCTGTGGGGGCGCACGCTGTCGGCGGTGTTGTAGGCGACCTGGTCGAAGCTCGCGCCGTCGCCGCGCTGAATGCCTACGGTGGCCCCGGCGCCGCCGGCGAGCGCGTCGCCCACCATGTCGCCGTAGAGCACGTCGACGGCCTGCGTGGACTCTTCGAGCACCACTTCGAAGTTGAGCGACGCGCCGAGGTCGCCCGACGCGCCGCGGTCTTGAATGTCGACGTTGGCCCACTGGGCCACGAAGAGGCGGCTCGGGGCGCGCCCGAGGGTGGCCGTGCACAGGCCCGCGGGGCGCGTCTGGAGGTCTTCCCAGAAGGGCATGATGGCGTCGCCGACGCCGGCCGCGGGGAGCGCCGCGTTGGCCCACACCGGCGGCGCGGTGGGGAAGCCCATCATCCCGTTGACGCTGAGGCCCGCCTGCGTGCGCGCCGTGCCGTAGAACGTGAACGCGAAGGGGAGCGTGACGTCGACGGCGCCGTCGGGCGTCGCGCCGAGCCAGGTGGTGGCGCCGGGCACGGAGCACGCGTCGATCCACCCGAGCGACGAGGCGCCGCGGGTGTAGGCGCCGGAGCCCACGTTGCAGATCGTGCCCGCGGGGAGGTTGCTCACCACCGTGCACACGGGCGCGCCCGTCGCGCACGACACGCGACCGAACTGGCACGCGTTGCCCGTGTTGCACGTGGCGCCCTCGTCGCAGGGCACGCACGCGCCCGCGGCGTCGCACACGCTCGCGGCGCCGCAGGGGTGCCCACGGGGAGCGGGCCCGCGTCGACGCACACGGGCGTGAGGGGGTGCGCGCACGAGATCGCGCCGCGGCGGCACACGCCGCTGGTGGCGCAGGGGCTGCCGGGCTCGCAGCGAAAGGGCGTCTCGACGGGGCGACAGCGAAACTGCACCTCGATGGAGCCGAGGGTGGGGGCGAGGTTCGCGTCGGGGCCCGGGTCGAGGTACGCGGTGAGCTCGACGAGGCGCGCGTGTCCGAGGTGCGGCGACGCGGCGGTGAGAATGTCGCCGAGGTCGTAGCTCGTGGTGACGGGGGCCGCGGACGGGGCGCGCGGCGCGTCGGGCAGGCGCACGGGCGTCGCCGCGGCGAGCTCGAGGGGCGTGTCGCCCGCGCGCACCGAGAGGCGGAGCGCGGCGCCGCCCTCGACGTGTGCGCTGTAGTTGAAGAGCCCCCAGGTGGGCAT
>CAISKJ010000547.1 GCA_903885885.1 uncultured delta proteobacterium | reverse complement strand
GGAGCTGAAATCCCAGTACACCTCGAGCGTTCGGCCGGTGGGCGCCGCGGCGAAATCGCCCTTGCCAGAAGGCACATCGAAGAGGTGTGTGCGGTCGTTGCCCCAGTAGAGCTCGGCGCCGTCGACGACGTACGCGGGCGCGCCGAACACGCCCAGGGCGATGGCCTCGTCGGTGCGTCGGCGGAGCGCGTCGCGGAGCGCGTCGTCGCCGAGGCGCGCGAGCACCGCGTCGGCGTCGTGCCCAGCGGCCGCGAGCACGTCGCGCAGCACGTCGGGGTCGCTGATGGGCCGGTTGTGCTCCCAGTAGGCGCGGTAGAAGCCGTGGATCACGCGCGGGTCGCAGCCCGTCGCGAGCGTGGCGCGCAGCGCCTCGACGGAGCGCATGGGGTGCTCCGCGGGCATGCGCAGGGCGACGCCGTAGCGGGCGGCCCAGCGCGCGAGGTCGGCGGCGTTGTGCGCGGCCTTGGCGGGCGACAGCGTGGCGAACAGTCGCTGCGGCGTATCGTGGGCCTTGAACACGCCGCCCAGCAGCATCGGGCGCCATGAGAGCGCGCGCCCCGTGCGCCGCGCGAGGGCCTCGACCTGCGTGCTCCCGAGGTAGGCGTAGGGGCACGTGTAATCGAACCAGAAATCGATCGACGGCGGCATCGCGTGGAAGGGTACCGCAGGCGTGCTCGCCACGGCACGCGACGTTGCGGTAGGCTACCCGGCCCCCGCGTATGCAATCCAGAACGCTTCAACAATGCCTCGCGCTCGCGGCCTCGCTCTGGGCCTCGGCCGCCACGGCGCAGCCCGTCGAGCCCGTGGCGCTCACGGCCGCGATGCGCCTCGGAGATGTTCCCGCGGCGCCGGGCACGGGCGCCGACGCGATGGCCGTGCTGGGCTTCTTTCGGGGCTTCCCCTCGAGCATGGCCGACGCGCGCGACCTGCTCGAAGGCCGCTCCGTGGCGCCGGCCTTCGACGTGTGGTGCGGTGCGGTTCCATACGTCGATTTCACCAACGGCACGGTGCTCGACAGCGCGGGCCTCGAGGCCCCCACGGCGCTCTGCCTGCCCTTCCTCGACCCCGCCCGCGAGATGCCGCCGCACACCTGCGCGACCGCGCCGGGGCTCCCCGCGGGGCGCTATTTTCAGGGCGGCGGGCTCGTGCTGCGCATCGAGGGTGCGCTCGCCATTCGCGCGGCGGGCGACTACACCTTCGCGTGGGGCCACGACGACGGCGTGGCGTTTCGCTTCGGCGACGCGCGCGTCTTCGAGTACCCCGACCCGACGGGCTCGCGCGTCGACCGCCGCGTGGTGCGCGCCGCGGCGCCGGGGCTCTATCCCTTCACCCTCGAGTGGTACGACACCATCGGCGGCGCCCTGCTCGACTGGTACGTGGCGCCCGGCGACCTCACCGCGGGCGACTTCGACCGCGCGCGCTTTCACCTCGTCCCGCGCGAAGACCTGTACCCGTCCGAGCTCGCGCCCTGCACCGCGCGCTGCGACCGCTGCGAGGGTGCCGCCCCCGTGTGCGACCGCGCCGCGCGACGCTGCGTGGCCTGCACGCGCGACGCCCACTGCGGCCCCTGCGCGGCCTGCGTCGACCAGCGGTGCGCGCCCCTCGCGACGGTGCCCGGCGCCGACGGCGGGCCCGCGTGCGCGCCCGATGCGGGGGTGCCCGACGCCGGGGCTCCCGATGTGGGCGTACCCGATGCGGGGGATCGCGACGCGAGCGCGCCCGACGCGGCGCTCGACGGCGGCGCGGGGCAGGCGCCCGAGGGCGGCGGATGCTCCTGCCGCGCGGGGGCGCCGTTGTGGCATTCTCACGGGGCCGCGCTCGGCGCGGCGGTCGCGGCGTTGTGGCTGCGACGCAGGAGGCGACCATGACCAGGCTCGACGCCGCGGGCTCGATCCTCGACGCGTGCATGCTCCCAGGCGCGGGCGTCACCCTTGAGTTTCTCGCGGCCATCGTGGATCACATCGCGCACCCGATCTTCGTGAAAGACCGCGACTATCGCTTCGTGCTGTTGAACCGCGCGATCGCCGACATGCTGCGCATCCCGCGCGAGTCGATGCTGGGGCGCACCGACTTCGATTTCTTTCCGCCCGCCGAGGCCGACTACTTTCGCGCGCGCGACGAGGAGGTGTTCGTCCGCGGCGAGGTGGTGCGCATCGAAGAAGAGCGCATCACCGACCGCACCGGCGAGCGCCACGTGCTGGCCACCACCAAGGTGCCCATGCGCGACGCGCGCGGCGAGATCACGCACATCGTCGGCATTATTCACGACATCACCGCGCTCAAGGTGGCCCAAGACGCGCTGCGCGAAGCCAACAACGAGCTCGAGCGCCGCGTGGGCGACCGCACCGCCGCCCTCGAGGCCGCGCAGGCCCAGCTCATGCGCCGCGAGCGCCTCGCCGTGGTGGGCCAGCTCGCGGGCGCCATCGCCCACCAGATTCGCAACCCCCTCGGGTCGATCAAGAACGCCGCGTACCTCGTGAAGCTCACCGTGGGCCCGTCGCCCGACAGCGACGTGACGCACTCGCTCGCGGTGATTCACGACGAGGTGCGCCGCGCCAACCAGATCATCACCGATCTGCTCGACTACGCGCGCATCGAGACCGCGGCGCTGCGCGAGATCCCCGTCGCCTACGTGGTGCACCAGAGCCTGGGCGGCGTGTCGTTTCCCGCGGGCGTGCGCGTGACCCTCGCGGTGAGCGAAGACGCGATCGTGCGCGCCGACCCGGCGCAGCTCCAGATGGCGGTGTTCAACCTCATCCGCGGCTCCGTCGAGTCGATGCCCGACGGCGGCGACCTCAAGGTCACCGCGGCGCGCAGCGGCCCCTGGTGGGAGATCACCATCAGCGACACGGGCCCCGGCCTGCCCGACGAGGTGCGCGACCAGCTGCGCGACCCGCTCGCCTCGCAGAGCCGCCGCGTCGCCCTCGGCTTGCACCTCATGACGGGCCGCGCCCTCGTGGAGAATCAGGGCGGCGAGTTCGAGGTCGAGTCGGGGCGCGACCGGGGCACGCGCTTCACCGTGCGCGTGCCCGCCGCGGGGTAGTCAGCGCTCGAGCGCGCCGCCCGCCACCCAGGCCGAGAAGATCTGAATCG
>CAISKJ010000546.1 GCA_903885885.1 uncultured delta proteobacterium | reverse complement strand
GCTCGCGGGCTCCGGCGCGCCGTCGCCGCGCGAGATGGCGGGCACGATGCTCACCACGGTGTACCCCACCATCAAGCCCCTGCTCGAGGGCGCCATTCGCAAGCTCACCCTCGACGTGCGGTGGAACGAGGGGAGCCGCGAGTACTCGTTTCAGGTCGTCGAGTACGTGACCAACCCGGGCCAGACGCTGCCCGCGGGCGATGCCATCAACGAGCTCGAGCGCATCGCGGCGGGCGCGGCGCGCGGCGCGGGCGTAACGCCGCCGCCCATTCAGTCCACGCAGTCGCCGGGCGGGGTGCTGCGGCCATGAGGAGGAGCCTTCGCGGACAGCGCGGCCTCACGCTCCTCGAGGTGCTCGTGGCGTCGGCCATCTTGACCATGGTGGCCACGATGATCTGGGTGTCCTTCGACCAGACCGCCAAGATGCGCGTGAAGCTCACCGAGCGGCAGGAGCACGACCACTACGCGCGCATCGCGTTGTCGCGCATCACGCGAGACCTGCGCGCGGCCTTTCTCTCGCTGCACGTGAATCAAGAGCAGCGCCTCGCCGCGGTGACCACGCTCTTCAAGGGCCGCACGGGCAACGGCGGCGCGCAGCTCGATTTCACCACGTTTACGCACCGGCGCCTGCGCCGCGGCGCGCACGAGGGCGACGCCTGCGAGGTGGGCTACCGGCTCATGGAGCACCGCGGCGACGACGACGTGCAGGGCATGGACCTCGTGCGCCGCGAGAGCTCGCGCATCGACAACGACCCCGAACACGGCGGCACCCTCGACGTGCTCGTGCCGGGGGTGCGAGGCTTCGAGATAAGGTACTTCGACGACTCGAACGAGCAGTGGGTCGACGCGTGGGACACCACGCAGGCCACCGGCCAGACGGGGCGCCTCCCGCCGCGCGTGCGCGTGACGCTCACGCTCGAAGAGGGCCCCACCCACGAGGAGCGCGTGTACTCCACCGAGACCTCGCTCTACCTCACGCGACCCCTCACCTTCGGGCTTCCGATCTACTGACATGCGCGAGCCCGCAGCCACCTCCAGCACGGCCCCCCGGCGTCGCAAGCGACCGCCGCCCGTGCGCCGCCACGCGGGCCGCTCGACGCCCGTCACGGTGCGCCAGCGCGGCGTGGCGCTGCTCATGGTGCTCGCGGCCATCTCGCTGCTGTACGTGCTCGCCGAGCAGTCGCGCGACGAGGTCGAGGTGTACACCCTCTCGGCCTTCGCGGGGCGCGACCAGCTCATCGCCGAGTACCAGGCCAAGAGCGCGGTCAACCTCGCGCGCGTGGTGCTCCACGCCGAGCCCACCATCCGCCGCACGCTCACGCCCATTCTCGCGCCCATGATGGCGCTCATGGGGCGCGGCCTCACGGCGCCGCCGCAGATCCCGGTGTGGGAGCAGACCGACCTCATCGTGGGGCCCTTCCGCGGCGGCGACGGGGGCTCGGCGCTGGGCGAGCTGGCCAACATCGATTTCGCCAACGGCAAGAACCTCGGCGGCCTCACGGGCCTCGACTCGATCCGCGTCGTCGACGAAGACTCGAAGATCAACATCAACACCCTGGTGCGCTCGTCGGTGGCGGCGATCTTCACCGGGCGCCAGGTGATCGGCCTCACGACGGGCACCGACATGCTGCCCTTCTTCACGGGCCTCGACCGCGACGGCCAGCTCACCGACCAGCTCACCTTCGTGTCGTCGATCGTCGATTACGTCGATTGGGACGAGAGCCAGTTCGACACGAGCCTGCTCAACCCCAACGCCGCGCAGCAGGGCGGCGTCGGCTCCGAAGACCCGCTCTTCTATTCGAACCTCCGCCCGCCGTACCGCCGCCGCAACGCGCCCCTCGACTCCGTCGACGAGCTGCGCATGATCCGCGGCCTCGGCGACGACGACCTCTGGGCGCGCATCATCGACCCCGACCCGGGCAACCCCACGCGGCGCACCGTGACCGTGTGGGGGCAGGGCGGGCTCAACGTGAACACCGCCAACGCGCAGACCCTCCTCGCGCTCATCTGCGCCTTCGCCGTGCAGGCGCCGCAGTGCAGCGACCTCTCGCAGGCCTCGCAGTTCATCACCTCGATCACGATGGTGCAGGCCCTCACGCTCTCGATGGGGATCCCCTTGTTCAACTCGGCGCAGAACTTCGTGGCGACGCTCCAGGGGCGGCCGCCCCTCGGGCCGATGCTCCAGCAGCTCGGGCTGCAGCCCTTCACCATTCCCGACACGGGCGCGCTCGAGCGCAACATCGCCGTCGAGAGCAAGGTGTTCTCGGTGTACGCCGAGGCCACCGTGGGCGGCGCCCACACGCGCCTCCACGCGGTGATCGACATGCGGCCGCAGCCCGCGCTCCCGTCGACCTTTCTGCGGGCCTCGTCGCCCTCGCTCTCGACCATCACCACGGGCGCCGGCACCGCGATCGTCAACGCCGCGGGCGGCACCATTATCTACTGGCGCGAGGACTGACCCCATGGCGCGCTATCTCGGCATCGAAGTCACCGACACGCAGATCAAGGGCGCCCTGCTCAAGACCGCGTACAAGAAGCTCGTCATCGAGGGCGCGTACACCGTGTACCGAACGCCCGGCCCCGAGGGGCTCGCCCAGGCCGCGCGCGAGCTCGCGGGCATCGTGGCGGCGCAGTCGGTCGTGCCCGGCATGAAGCCGCAGGAGCTCGACGGCGTGTACGCGGCGCTCCCGGGCACCGACGTGTCGCTGCGCACCATCTCCCTGCCGCGCGCGGTGTACCGCCGCGGCGACAAGGGGCTCATGGCAGAGCTCGAGGGCGCCGTGCCCTTCGACATCGACGACGCCATGGTCGACGCGCAGGTGATCCGTCAGGGCGACCCGGTGGAGCTCTTGGCCGCCGCGGTGCTCACGGCGCGCGTCGAGTCGTTCGTGGCGGCGCTCGCCTCGGCGGGCCTCGACCCGCGCGAGGTGGGCGTGGCGCCGGTCTCGCTGGGCGAGCTCGCGGGCGAGGTTCCGCAACTCGCCACGCCCGCGCCCGTGGTGCTCGTGTACGCGTACGAGCGCCGCGCCGAGCTCGTGGTGCTCGAGGGCGGTGTGGTGCGCTTCGCCCGCACGCTCAACGGCCTCACGACCCCCGCCGCGAGAGAGCGCGGGATCCGTCAGTCGATCGCGTCGTACCGCGCCGCGGGCGGCGGCGCCCTCTCGGCGGCGTACCTGTGCGGCGAAGAGGCCAACGTCACCGTCGACATCCTCGCCGACGCGTGCGGGCTCGCGCCCGAGTTCGTAGGCGCGATGCCGCCGGGCTTGCTGCTCACGGCCCCCACGGCGGGCGAGACCGCGCTGTGGGAGGCCCCCGTCGCGGTGGCCCTCGCGACGCGCGGCCTCGGCCGCGGCGGGCGCATCGATTTTCGTAAGGGTCACCTCACGGTGGCCGGGAGCGCGCAGGCGTTTCGAGAGCGCGCGCCGTACCTCATGCTCGCCTCGGCGGTCATCGTGTGCTTCTGGGGCCTCGCGACCTGGGCGCACTATCAGAGCCTGGTGACCGAGCGAAACCGCTTGCAAGACACGCTCGGCGCGGTGACGCAGGAGGTGTTCAACGACCGCACCGTCGACCCCGACCGGGCCATGAGCCTCGCGCGCGGCGGCAACAACGACGACGTCGACCCGCTCCCGCCCGCGGATGCGTACGACGTGCTCGGGGTGCTCTCGACGCGCATCACCGACAACACGCGCCACGACGTCGAGCTGCTCGACATCCGCGGCGAGCACGTTCAGCTGCAGGGCATCGTCGACACGCTGGCCGACCGCGACAAGGTGGTCGAGGCGCTGCAGGCGTACCCGTGCTTCCCCGCGGTGCGCCCCGGGCGATCGACGACGAACCCCGGCGACAACCGGCAGAAGTACACCCTCGACGTGGAGTTTCGGTGCCCCGAGGCGCAGCCGCGCGACACGCGCGGTCGCACGAACCGAAGCGCCCCGCGCACCGGAACCGACAGCGACACGAACTCGGGAGGCCGACGTGGCGGCAACGCTTAGCGCAGTGCGCGGAGCCCTCGCGGGCTTATCTCCGCGCGAGAAACGACTGCTCATCATGCTCGCCGTGGTCTTCGGCGCGCTCTTCTTCGCGGGCGTTCACTGGTGGTCGTCGTCGCAGCTCGACGCCATCGAGCGCGACTGCGCCGACACGAAGGAGGCCCTCCGGATGATCCAGCGCATGCGCCCGCGCATCGCCGCCCGCGCCGCGCGCCGCGACGCCATGCTGCTGCGATACCGCAACCGCGCGCCGGCCCTCACGAGCTTCGTGGAGGAGCAGGCCCGCGCCGCGCACGTGCAGGTGGCCGAGTCGCAAGACCGCCCGCACACGCCCGCGGGGCGGCGCTTCACCGAGCGCAGCGTGTCGATTCGCTTGCGCGCGGTGGGCATCGACGCGCTCGCCGACTTCATGGATCGCATCGAGAGCGCCGAGTTTCCCGTGGCGATCACGGCGGTGCGCATCCGTCGCCGCTTCGGCGAGCCCAACCGGTACGATGTCGACGACATGGTGATCACGACGTGGGATCAGGTCGCCGCGGGGGCCGAGCGCGAGGGCGCGGCGGCGCGTCCGGCGGGAGGTGCGCCGTGAAGGATCGCCTCCTCGCGATGCGCCCGCTCCTGCTGCGGGCGATCGGGTACCCTGCCTTCTTTCTGCTGTGCTTCGTGGTGTTTCTGTACGTCACCTTCCCGTACGACCGCTTGAAGGAGGTGATCATCGCGCAGGCCGAGGCACCGCGCGTGTCGCCCCTCGGGCAGACCACGCCGTCGGGCATGGAGCTCACCATCGGCAGCCTCGGGCCCACGTTCTTCCCAGGCCTCAAGGCCAAGAACGTGACGGTGACGTACCTGCCCACCACGGCGGGGGCGCGCCCCACGTTCATGCACATCGACGAGGCGGTGGTGCACGTCTCGCTGCTCGGGCTCCTCTTGCGTCGGGCCAACGTGAGCTTCGACATCGAGGGCATGGGCGGCGAGATCGAGGGCGCGGTGAGCGTCGCGCTCGCGCCCGAGACGTCTGAGCCCGCGGGGGCGACGCCGGCGCCCCGCGCGCCCCGCGCCGAGGCCGTCGCGAGCCCCCTGCGGTCCTTCGAGCTCAAGATCAAAGACGTGAACGCCGCCGAGGTCGGTCCCCTCGCGCAGGCCGTCGGGCTCCCCGTGGGCGGCACCCTCAACGGCACCATCGAGCTCACCGTGCCCGACGGACAGATCGCGCAGGCCGAAGGCGCCGTGGCCCTCACCGCGGCGCGCTTCACCGTCGGCGACGGCCACGCGCAGTATCAGATCCCGCACTTCGGCGGCGTCACCATCGACCAGATTCACGCGGGCGATTTCGCCTTCAACGTGAACATCCGCCGCGGCGTCGCCACCCTCGAGCGCGTGGGCTCGGTCTCCACCGAGTTCGCCCTCCAGATGGACGGCCGCATCGACCTGCGCCCCGACCTCTCGACGAGCGCGCTCAACCTCGGCGTGCGCTTTCGCCTCACCGACGTGTACCGCGCGCGCAGCGCGCAGGCCGGGCGCATTCTCACCGTCATGGAGATGGTGCCCGACCTCCAGCGCGCGCTCCGCGCCGACCACCTCGACGGCTTTCGCTGCACGGGCACCTTCGCGCGCCCGCCGGTGTGCCTCCCCGACCAGCGCGGCGGCGCGGCGAGCCCGGGCGTCGGCGGAATGGTTCCCCCGCGCGGCTTCGCCCCCGGCGGCGGCGCGTAGCCTCCGCTCCCTCCCTTCGGTCTCTCGCGCAGAGACACGCTTCGCGAATGCCCACAAGTCTTCGACCGTGGTACCGATGCGCGGTGCCGTTCCTCTTCGGAAAGTGGACCCCTCAGCGGCCATCGGTAGGATGAAGGTCGATGTGGGATAGGCTTCAGAGACGCCCCCTTCTGACGTACTTCGTCTACCGAGCGCTCGCGCTCACGTGGGCGTTCGCGCCGTTTCAGGTCTACTACCTTCAGCGCCGGGGTCTCTCGGTGGCCGAGGTGTTCGACCTCAACGTCGTGTTCTCGCTCTCGGCGGTGGCCTTCGAGGTGCCAACGGGCATCTTCGCAGACCGCCGGGGGCGGCGCGTCTCGATGAGCGCGGGCGGCTTCGTGATGGCGCTCGCGTGCGCCTTCTTCATCGTCGGCAAGAGCTTCTGGGCCTTCGCCGCCGCCAACGTGCTGTGCGCCCTCTCGATGGCGCTCTCGTCGGGGGCCGACAGCGCCTACCTCTACGACCACCTGAACACCACGCAGGGCACAGCGAAGTACGCGCGCCTCGAGGGGTGGAGCACGGCGGCCAAGGGCGTAGGCAACCTCGCGGCGGTGCTCGTGGGCGCGCTCTTGTACCAGTACGTTCACCCCGCGAGCGTGTTCGTGCTCACGGCGCTGCTCACGTGCACGGCGGGCGTCGTCGCGCTGTCGCTCCCCGAGGCGCCCACGCGTCAGGGCGGCCAGGTGGCCGACCACCTGCGTCGCGCGCTCGAGGCCCTGCGCGCCGACGGGCGACTCCTCGCGGTGGTGTCCTTCGGGGCCGTGTCGTTCGTGCTCCTGCGCCTGTCGCTCTTCGCCGATCAGCCGCACCTCGAGGCGCACCTGCACGGCGAGTGGCTGCGCCGCACTGTGATCTCCATGGGCCTCCTCGCGGCCGCCAAAGAGGTCAGCAGCGCCGTCGTGGCGGGCGTGTCGGGCTCGATTCTTCAGAACGTGCGCGCGCGCTGGCTCGCGCTCGGCCTCGCGGGCGGCCTCGTGGCGGCCTACGGCTTCATGGGCGAAGACCACGCGCCCCTCTGCACCGTGCTCATGATCGCGCTGGCGGGCTCCTTCGGGCTCTTCTCGCCGCTCATGCGCGCGCTCATGAACCGCCTCATCGAAGGCCCGCGCGATCGCGCGACGCTCCTCTCCGTCGAGGGCATGGGCCGCAGGCTCCTCTTCGCCGCCGTGTCGCCCGTGTTCGGCCGCGCCGTCGAGGCCTCCTCGCTGCACGCTACGTTCACCGGAACGGCCTGGGTGGCCGCGATCGCGTACGCCGTCCTGGGGGTGTCGGCGCTGCTTTCGTTTCGTGTTCCGTCGCTCTCCCCCGTCGCGGTCAAGCGCCCCGTGAGCGGCTCCGCCGTGGCCACCGCCACGTAATCTACCGCCGTCGTGCTCCACCTCGTGACCTTCGAACTGCGCGCCGTCGACCCCGTGGGGCCGCGCGTCGAGCGCCTCGCCCCCGACGCGCCGCGCCCGGCGCCCGCCGAAGGGGCCTGCTGCGCGAGGGCCCCGGCCTCTCGCAGTGGTTCACCGCGCGCGGCGGCGTGGTCGAGGCCCACTACCTCTTCGACGACGCGTATGTGAGCGCGCACCCCGAGGCCCTCGACGCGGCGCACCTCGCGATGCTCCACGCGCTCATCACCTTCAAGCTCTTCGACGACGGCGACGTGCTCATTCCGCCGCGCCAGATGGCAGGGGTGGTGCGCTGGCCCGCCCTCGACGAGCGCCGCCGCCCCCTCGCGTTGTCAGAAATTTGATCTGCGCGATTCTCTCGGGCGATGGTCGCCGCGAAGATGCACCTCCGACTGGTCGCCCTCCCCCTCGCAGAAACCAACGACGTCGCTGCGCCTCCGCGGCACAGCATGGTGGCCCCGCGCGGCGCCTCGCTCGGCGCGTACCCCTTCGCCGAGACGTGCCTCGTGGTCGCCTTCGCGGCCTCCGACGACCTCTCGACGGCGCAGGCCGGCGGCCGCGTCGCCCTCGCCGCGATGCCCGACATCTCGGGCGACGACGCCTACCTGTTGCTCCCGCTGCGGGCGCGCGACGGGCTCGTGGCAGCCTTCGCGCGCGGCGTCGAGGGCAAGGTCTCGCAGTGGTTCGACGAGGCCGTGGTGGTGCGCGCCGAGCTCGACGGCGGCCGCGCTCCTCGCCTGTGGGTCGGCGCCGCGTGGCCCGCCCGCGAGGTGCTCGACGCGCAAGACGGTACGCGCGTCTCGCTCGACGGACTCGGCGATGCCGTGCGGGTGATCAATCGGTTGGAGTACGTCGAGGCGCTCGCGCCGGGCGGGCTCTTCGACCGTCGCGGCGTCGAGGCCGTCACCGAGCGGCCGTCGTACGTGGGAGTGGCGCGCATGGGCATCGACGAGCTCGGCCTCGGCGCCGACGCGGTCGAGCCCACATACGTGTGGAGCGTGCGCGACGGCGATGCGACGCGCGTGCGGGTCGCGCTGTGCGCCTCGGAAGACGACTCGATGACGGCGCTGCTGGCGCCCGTTACGCTGTTCCGCTGACGTGCATCTCGCCGGCGGCGAGCACGTCGGCGAGCGCCTGCGTGGCCTCGCTGACGCGCTGGGCGGGCGCGTCGGCCTCGAGCACGCGTTGACGGCGCGCGGGGTCGGTGACAAAGCGGTCGACGAGGCGCAGCGCGAGGCGCCCCGAGGGGAGCTCGGTGGGCGCGTCGAAGTCGAAGCGCGACTGCTTCGCGCGGGCGGCGCGGATCACCTGGGAGCCCACGCTGAGAAGCGCGGCGCGCAGGGCGGGGCGCACCTCGGCGAACTCGCTGCTCGGATCACCCAGGAGCGTCGCGCGGGCGCGGCGGTAGGCCGTGGTGACCGCGAGCTCTTCGAGCGAGACGCGGGCCACGCCCTCGACGAGGATGTTGAAGCGCCCGTCGGGGAGCTTCTGGTGCGCCACGATCTTGCCGATGGTGGCGACGCGCGCGAGGCCGGGCGCGTCGCGGGTGGGGTCGCCGTCGACGTTGGCCACGACGAGGTGCGCGTGGCTCTGCAGGGCGTCGCGAACGAGGGCCCGGTAGCGGGGCTCGAAGATGTGCAACGGCAGGCGCTGCTCGGGGAGCAGGACCACGCCCGGCAGCGGAAACACCGGCACGTCTTCGAGGGGGATGAGCGCGTGGCTCTCGGTCGTCATCGGGGGCTCCCCAGGGATACGGCGTGGAGGAACTCGGCGCGGCCCGCGGCGCCCTCGCGCCACGCGCCGGCGAAGCTCTGCGTGACCACGCGCGCCGCGGCCTGACGCTCGCCGCGGGCCACCATGCACAGGTGTGATGCGTCGAGCACCACGCCCGCAGCGCGGGCACCGAGGTGCTCGACGAGGGCGTCGGCGATGCGTTGGCCGAGTGTCTCTTGCAGCACGAGGCGGTGCGCGCACACCTCGACGAGGCGCACGACGGAGCCGAGCCCGACGATGCGCCCGCCGGGGAGGTACCCCACGTGGGCGACCCCCGACGAGGGCAAGAGGTGGTGCGGGCAGACGCTCGCGTAGGTGATGTGCGTGAGCGCGACGAGCCCCTCGCTCGACGAGGGGAGCGCGTCGGCGAGCGTGGCCGCGGGGTCGCTGCGGTAGCCGTCGAGGAGCTCGTCGCGGAAGGCCCGCGCCACCCGCTCGGGCGTCTCGCGCAGCTCGGGGTCGCTCTCGATGGGGAGCTCCAGCGCGACGAGAAACTCTCGCAGCGCGGCGGAGGCGCGCGCGATGGGGTCGTCCGGCGGGAGAGGCGCTCGCACGGCGGTCAGTTCAGCGTAGGGGGGATCGACATGCGCTCGAGGGGGCGCCGCGCGTCGAAGCCCTCGTCGAGGGGATGCCAGTGGGCGACCGCGGGCTCGCCGTACTTCCAGCACAGCCACACCGTTTCGCTCCCGCGGCGGCCGTGAAAATCCACGAGACCGAGGCGATAGTCTTTCACCACGGCGCCCGTGGCCTCGACCTCGCGCCAGCCCGCGTGAAACTCCCGCACGCGGTCCCGCATCTCCTGCTTGAGCGCCGACACCTCGGGGTCGTCGGCGGCGTCGGGCTCGAGCAGGTGTGCGTCGAGGCCGCGCGCGGTCATCTTCGCCGCGTGGGCGTCGAGGTCGCGCAGCAGCGACATCTGCCGCTCGAGCATCACGTTAAGTGGGGGGAGCAGCGCGTGCGCCTCGGCGACAGTGACGATCCGCCTGCGTTCTGACACGGTGGAAGGTCCTTTCCTCCAGCGGG
>CAISKJ010000545.1 GCA_903885885.1 uncultured delta proteobacterium | reverse complement strand
CGTGCTCCAGCGTGCGCTCGCTGTCGTCGTGGAGCTCGGGGCTCACGAGCACGGTGTCGAGCGTGTCGTGCTCGTCGTAGTCGGGGGCCACGTAGGGGAGGGCCGCCATGCGCTGCGTCTCGTCGGGCGACGCGGGCGGCGCGGGCGAGGGGCCCGCGGCGGCACCGAGCACACGCGGTCGGGAAACGAC
This sequence comes from uncultured delta proteobacterium, assembly GCA_903885885.1. Lineage (GTDB taxonomy): Bacteria > Myxococcota_A > Polyangia > Polyangiales > CAISKJ01. The sequence goes on along the minus strand of CAISKJ010000545.1, from coordinate 2,086 downwards.
AGCCAGCGGACGAGGAAGGTGGTGATGACGTAGGTCATGCCGCCCGGCGTGACGCCGAAATCGAGCACGGTGACCTCGGCCTCGGCGCGCAGCTCGGAGAGCTTCTTCGCGCGGCCGTCGTCGCCGGGCGGGGCGAGCAGCGCGCGGGCCTGACCCTGGTGCGTGAACCAGATGGCCACGCGGGCCTCGTTGCGGGTGTCGTAGCCCTCCCAGATGGCCGAGCGGCTGTCGGAGCGCACCGGGGCGAGCACGCGGTAGCGCGCGCCCACGAGGCGCCCCACGAGGGTCGACTGCGTCGGGGCCCTGGGCTCCACCGAGGTGCGGTCGTTGGAGGGGTTGAGCGCGCGCTCGAGGCCGCCGTAGAGGGGCACCATGCGCGCGTGGAGGCCCCGCGACGCGTAGAGCAGGCGATCTTGCAGCTCGCCGAGCTCGACGGGCTTGCAGAGGTAGTCGTCGGCGCCGGCGTCGAGGGCCGCGAAGAGGTCGTGGCGAAAGTTCTCCGGCGCGAGCAGGAGCACGTAGGGCTGCGCCCGGGCGGTCTGAGCGCGGAGGGCGCGGCACACCTCGATGCCGTCCATGCCCTTCATCACCCAGCCCATCACGAGCACGTCGGGCGAGCCGCAGACCTGCAGCAGCTCCCACGCGCGCAGGCCGTCTTCTGCCGCGATGGGAACGTGCCCCCACTGCGTGAGCGCTGCCTCGATGAGCTGCCTCGTGACGGGGTCGTCGTCGACGACGAGCATGCGGAGGGGGTCCCTACCCTCTCTGATCGGAGGTGTGCCTGAATACCTTGAGACCCCGCGCGCGCTTCGCGTCGCTACGCGCGGTCGCGCACGCGGGTTCCGCCGAGGGCGGCGGCCCAGCCCGCGGCCATGGCGAAGGGCACCACCGCGAGCATGGTGGTGAGCCTGCCCGTCACGAGCCAGAAGAGCAGCGCGGTGCAGGCCCCCGAGAGGGTGCCGTGGCGGGCGTTGGTGCGCGCCCCGTAGCGCCCGATGAAGTACCCCCCGAGGCCCACCGAGGTGAGCAGCGCGAGGAGGGGCACAGACCCCGCGACGAGCTCGGTGGCGTACGCGCTCGTGGGCGACGCGCGGCGAATGGCGGCGATGTCGGCCACCGAGAGGTTGGGGCGGTACACCCGCGCGAGGATGCGCGTCGAGAGCGAGGCCGCGCCCTGCGCGAGGAGCGCGAAGGCCACCACGGAGACCACGGACCCCAGCGGGATCCAGTGCCACGGCGGCGGCTCGTCGGCGCCGCCCTCGGCGGGGGCGGCGGCGGGCGCGGGCGACGACTGCAGAACGGGGAGGTGCCTTCGCGTGGCCATCGGGTGCCCCTCACTTGGATGGACCCGAGGGAGTATGTCAACTCCGCGGCGCGCCATCGCGGGCCGTGAAGGCGCTTCAATTCGTGGGCGCGGGCGCGGTACCGTCGTGCGCGATGCAGACGACGACGACGGACACGGGGAAGATCGACGAGCACAAAGAGCACCCGCGCGGGCTGTACGTGCTCTTCGGCGCCGAGGGGTGGGAGCGCTTCTCGTACTACGGCATGCGCGCCCTGCTCGTGCTGTACATGACCCGGCACCTGCACTTCGACCGGCCCCACGCGCTGGCCATCTACGCGATGTACACGGGCCTCGTGTACCTCACGCCCCTCGCGGGCGGCGCCCTCGCCGACGCCATTCTGGGGCGTAGAAAGGCCGTGCTCATCGGCGGGCTCCTCATGGCGCTGGGGCACCTCGCGATGGCCTCCGAGTCGCTGCTCTTCTATGCGCTCGGGCTCCTCATCGTGGGCAACGGGTTCTTCAAGCCCAACATCTCGACCATCGTGGGCGGGCTGTATGGCGAGAACGACGCGCGCCGCGATGGCGGCTTCACGATCTTCTACATGGGGATCAACCTCGGGGCGTTCTTCTCGCCCATCGTGTGCGGCTACCTCGGCGAGAAGATCGGGTGGCACATCGGCTTCTCGGCCGCGGCCGTGGGCATGCTCGCGGGCCTCGGGGTGTTCGTCGCGTGGCAGAAGCTCCTCGGCGACGTGGGGCTCCCGCCCAACCGCGCGCCCACCACCGAGAAGGCGGGCGACG
>CAISKJ010000544.1 GCA_903885885.1 uncultured delta proteobacterium | reverse complement strand
GCGCCGCGGCGCGCGTGTGCACGGCCACGGGCGTCGACGCGAGCGCGCGGGCCACCTCGGCGCGCAGCACCGCGGGGAGAAACATCGCCTCCCAGCGCGTGGGCTCACGGTCGAGGGGGCGACCGAGCAGAAGCTCTCCCGCGACGAGGAGCGGCGTCGACGACGCGAGCCCGTCGAGCACCAGCGCGCGCCACGTCTCGCCGTGCGCGAAGCCCGTTCCGCGGCGCAGGGCGCCGTCGGTGACGGCGTCGAGGTGGTCGCGCAGGCGCGTGGTGCAGTTGTCGCGAAAGTGGTGATAGACGTACTCGCGCTCGCCAGGGAGCATGTCCGTGCGCAGGCGCGCTTCGAGGCGCGCGAGGGCGGCGGGCGACAGGGCGATGGGCTGGCGCCACAGGGTGCGGTCTTCGCCGGCGGGGCCGTACCACGCCACCATGCGCGCGCGCGACGAGAGCGACACCCAGAAGCGCGCGCGGCCGCGCAGCACGTTCCACGTGAGGGGAACGGGCGTCGAGAAGTCGGTGGTGCCGTAGTTGTAACAGCGCCCGTCGGGGCTCTCGGCGTCGCGCACGCACAGCGACGCGTGGCCGTAGCGCGAGAACACGTCGCCCCCCGGGCCCATGGTGTACAGCTCCACCGAGCCCTGCGCCTGCGCGACGTTGCGCCCCAGCGCGCACGCGGCGAAGGCGGTCAGGGCGATCTCGCGGAGGGCGCGTGCCATCGCGGCAGAAGGCGCTGCGGCGCCGGTCTATTCCCCGCGGCGCGCGGGATTGCTGTAGTCTGCCGCCGATGCGACGTCTCCACTCTCTCTTGATCGTGTCGCTTGTGGGCGGGTGCAGCTTTCCCACGCAGGAGTTCCGTGTCGGCGGCGGCGCCGACGTGCCCGCGGTCGATGTGCCCGCGGTCGATGTGCCCACCGTCGACAACGCCCCCGTCGACATGACGGCGGTCGACGCGCCCGTCGACAGCGCGCCCGACGCGACGCCCGCCGACATGCCCGCGGTCGATGTCACCGCCGACGTCACCCCCGACGTGGCGCCCGATGTCACCGCCGACGCCGGTCCGCCCGACGCGGGCCCGTGCACCGAGACGTTTCAGATTCGCTGCGCCGCGCCGGGGGGCACCACCGCGTGCATCAACCCCCTCAACGACGTGCGCAACTGCGGCGTCTGCGGTCGGGCGTGCGCCACGGGGCAAAACTGTCAGCTCGGCGGCTGCCAGTTTGCGCCCACCATCCGCTACGGTCGCACCAACCTCACGGTGGCGCTGGTGCCCTTCGTCGACGCGTGCGCCACGGCGACGAGCCGGCTCACCTTTCCGGGCCCCGACGACGCGTCCACCCTCGTGCCGCTGCCCTTCGCGTTTCAGCTCTTCAGCGCGCAAATTCCCGTGGGCACGATGATCAACGTGTCGACCAACGGGTTTATCTCGCTCGAGGGCGCGGCGGCCAGCGACTACGCGGGCGACATCCCCTCGATGATGGCCCCCAACGCGGTCATCGCCCCGTACTGGACCGACCTCCTCGTGCGCGACCCCGGGGCCGTGTGCGCGGCCACCGTGGGCACCACGCCGGGCGCGCGCAAGTTCGTCGTCCAGTGGAACAACGTGGTCTGGTACACGACCGCCGCCACGGCCCCGATGATGAGCTTCGAAGTCATCTTGAACGAGGGCACCAACGTGATCGACTTCGCCTACCAGACCGTGGTGCCCCGCCCCGCCGACCTCGCGCGCACGCTCACCATCGGCATCGAGAACGCCGCGGGCCTCGACGCCTTCCCCATCTGCAACGGGGCCTACACCCCGTGCGGCATCATGTCGGGCTCGCGCGTGCGCCTCACGCCCATGCCCTGAGCGCCCGCTTACACGTCATGTAAGTCGGCTTACATGACATGTAAGCCGTCGCGCCGCGGGGCCCCTTACGACAGCGCGGGTTCGGGCTTCAGACCGCCGCCGTGGGCATCGCCGCCCGCGCCCGGCGGCGTGCGCGTCGACGCCTTGCCGTAGACGCGTTCGAACACCGGCGTCGCCATGAGCGTGGTCACGATCGCCATGAGCACGAGAATGCTGAACAGCGGCGGTCGGATGATGCCCCGCCCGAGGCCGATGTTCAGCAGAATGAGCTCCATGAGGCCGCGGGCGTTCATGAGAATGCCGATGCCGACGGACTCGCGCCAGCCCACGCCGTGCAGGCGCGCCGCGAGGCTGCACGCGCCGAACTTGCCGCCGATCGCGGCGGCGAGCGCGAGGGCCGCGATGGCCCACAGGTGCCACGAGTCGACGAGGCCGAAGCGCGTGTTGAGCCCCGAGTACACGAAGAACAGCGGGAGCAGGAAGTTGGTCGTGAGGGGCATCACCTTGCGCTCGAGCTCCTGCTGAAAGCGCCCGCGCGGCATGGCGATGCCCATGAGAAACGCGCCGAAGACCGCATAGATGCGGATGAAGTCGGTGAACCACGACCCGAGCATGCAGAGGGCGAGCGCGACGAGGAGCACCTCGTTGCTCATCTCGCCGCGACGCTCGACCATCGCGCCGAGCGGGCGCAGCGCGCGGCGCATCACGAGGAGCGTGAAGGCCGCGTAGAGCACGCCGCCGCCGATGGCCACCACGGCGAAGCGCGGCGACCCCGAGAAGGTGCCGAGCACGATGGCCAGCACGCACCACGCGGCGGCGTCGTCCATGGAGCCCGCGGCGAGGGTGAGCGTGCCGAGGGAGGTGCGCGTGAGCCCCTGCTCGTAGATCATGCGCGCCAGCATCGGAAACGCCGTGATCGACATCGACGCGCCCATGAACAAAATGGCCAGCGTGCGGCTCACGGCGGGGCCGAAGAGCAGCGGGTCGTCGGCGATCTGGAGCGCGAGCACGCCGCCCAGAAAGAAGGGCGCGAGCACGCCCGCGAGCGAGATCGTCGCCGCGCTGCGGACCCGCTCGCGCAACAGGCTCACGTCGAACTCCGCCCCCACCAGGAACATGTAGAGCGACAGGCCGATCTGCGACACCGCGAAGATGATCGGCTTCGACGCCGGCGGAAACACGTACGCGCTCGCGGCGGGCGCGAGCCGCCCGAAGAGCGATGGCCCCATGAGCACGCCCGCGATCATCTCGCTGACGACCTGCGACTGACCGAGGCTCCGAAACAGCGCGCCCGTCAGCCGACACACCGTCAAGATGAACGCCATCTAGAGGAAGAAGCGCACAGACAGGTCGAAGGGCGTCATCGGAGGTCTCGGCGTGCGTGCGCGGCGCGCGTCAGGTGGCGCTGCGGGTGAGGTTGCGGAGCTTGATACCCGCCCCGAGGCCACCGAACAACAGGTTCACGCCGCCTTGAAACACGGGGTTCGGCACCTCCGGCGGCTTCGGGATGAGGCGTATTGTGTGGTGCTCAGCCCGGCTGCGCCGCGCAGTTGCGCGCGATGTAGTCGTCGTGGAGGGGCATCGCCTGCGCGGCCTCGGCGAAGGCGGTCTCCATCGCGCGGAGCCGCTCGCCGGCCCCGACCCCGCGGAGCGGCAGCAGCGGATGCGGGCCTTGGGGGATGTTCCCCTGCCCGACCTGCACCGACAGCCATGAGGTCGGCCCGAAGAGGTCGGCGTCGTTCTGCACGATGCGGCCGTCGCGACGGAAGTGCTCGATCTTCTGCGCGAGGGCGTCGGGGACGCTCATCGCGGCGCAGTAGCGCCAGAGCGCCGTGTCGCTCCGCTCGGTGAGCTTGTAATGGAGGATGATGAAATCGCGGACGCGCTCGAAGAGGGCGATCGCCTGGCGGTTGTACTCCTCGCGCACCGACGGCTCGAAGCGTCGGTCGGGGAAGAGCGCGAGCAGGCTCGTGATGCCCGCCTGGATCAGGTGGATCGACGTCGACTCGAGGGGCTCGAGGAACCCGCTCGCGAGCCCGATGGCCACCACGTTGCGGTTCCAGAAGAGGTTGCGCCGACCGGTCACGAAGCGCAGCAGGCGGGGCTCCGCGAGCGCGGGCGCGTCGAGGTTCGCGCGCAGCGTCGCCGCCGCGGCGTCATCGGAGAGAAACCGACTGCTGAAGACATAGCCGTTGCCCGTGCGGTGCTGCAGCGGGATGCGCCACTGCCACCCCGCCTCCCGCGCCGTCGAGCGGGTGTACGGCGTGAGCGCTGCGGTCCGCGCGCACGGCGCCGCCACCGCGCGGTCGCAGGGCAGCCAGTGCGTCCAGTCCTGGTACCCGGTGCCCAGCGCGCCCTCGATCAGCAGTCCGCGGAAGCCCGAGCAGTCGACGAAGAGCTCACCCTCGATGCGACGGCCGTCGGCCAGCGTGACGTGCGTCACGTGGCCGGTGGTGCCGTGCAGCGCGACGTCGGCCACCTTGCCCTCGACGCGCGTCACCCCGCGGGCCTCGGCGTACCCGCGCAGGTAGCGGGCGTAGAGCCCGGCGTCGAAGTGGTAGGCGTAGTTGAAGCGCGCGGCGAGGTCGTCGCGGTTCGACGGTCGGGCGAACCTCCCGCGCCGCGCCGCCGCCCAGGCCATGCTCAGGTCGTCGAGGTCTGGCGCGCGCCCCGCGGCGCGCTCCGCGAGCCAGAAGTGGTGCATGGGCACCACGTCGAAGTCGCGGCCGATGTCACCGAAGGGATGGAAGTAACGCCGCCCCTCGCGCCCCCAGTTTACGAACTGAATGCCGAGCTTGAACGACCCCTGCGTCGACCGCACGAAGTCATTCTCGTCGATGCCCAGGGCGTCGTTGAACGCGCGAATCGGTGGGATCGTGGCCTCGCCGACGCCCACGGTGCCGATCTCCTCGCTCTCGATCAGGGTGATCGCGCAGCCCTCGCGGATCGTGTTCGCGAGCGCCGCCGCGGTCATCCAGCCGGCCGTTCCTCGCCGACGATCACCACCGAACGGATCGAATTGGGGTCGTGCATCGCTCGCTCCTCGGCGCCCGACGTCGGTGCGCGCCGTCTGCGGGAGCCTGCGCGCATGGGAACTCCCCCGCCGCGCCGCCGTCAAGAAGCGCCTCGCGCGCGCCCTACGGCAGCGCCATGGTGAAGCGCGGGCCCACCGTGGCGTGGAGCTCGGTGATGCGATGAAACACCTCGCCGTCGAGCACCGGGGTGAGCTCCTCGCCGGGCTCGCACACGACGTCGAGCGTGGTGGCGGGGCCGTCCATCGCGTCGCGCAGGAGGTGGTGCACCGAGCGCCCGGTGATGAGCCCCGGCAGCACGCGCGCCGCTTCGGCCACCGAGATGTGCCCCGCGTGCACGTGCATGTGCCCGTCGCCCGCGCGCGGAAACACCCGAAAGATGTTCGCGAGGTTTACGGGCACGGCGCCCGCGTGCAGCACCGTGTGCTCGCGCACCGCGCGGCCGTCTTCGCCGCGGAGCACGGTGCCGTCGACCTTCACCTCGGCGCGCAGGGGGCGCAGGTACTCGTGCTCGGCGCGCGCCATGAAACCGGGCTTGAGCGCCGCGAGGGGGCCGCGCAGGGCCATCTGCCCGAAGCCCGCCCCGAAGGCCGCCGCGAGGAGCTTCGCGATGCGCGGGCCGCCGTACTCTTTGTTACCCCGGTACAGCGGGCCGAAGAAGTTGGCGCCGAAGCCCGCGAGCGCGCAGCCGAAGCCCACGCGCCGCCACGCGACGGACTCATCGCCGTAGAGCGTCTGCGAGCCCGCGAAGGACACCACGGGCACCTCGACGAGGGCGGGGGCGCGCCCCTCGGCCACGGCCGCGGCGAGGCGCGCCACGATCTCTTGCGGCGAGCCCTCCATGCCGATGGCCTTGGCCACGAAGTCGATGGTGCCTCCGCCCGTGGGCACGTACACCGCGAGCGAGGCCGCGCGCTGCGGGCCGAAGTAGCGAATGGCCTCGTTGATCATCCAGTGGAGGGCGCCGTCGCCGCCGTCGGCGACCCAGTAGCGTCGGCCCTCGTCGGCGAAGCGCTTGAGGGCCGGCACGATCGAGTCGACGCTGGGCGTCTCGACCACGCACCCGGAGCGACCGAGCACCTTCTCGAGGAAGTAGCGGTCGTG
>CAISKJ010000543.1 GCA_903885885.1 uncultured delta proteobacterium | reverse complement strand
GGGCTTCGACGGGCGCTGCGAGAGGTGAAACACCGCCTCGCCCACATCGGCGGGCGCGAGCTCGTCGGCCTCGAGCGTCTCGTCGACCTCTTCGGGTAGCTCTTCGAGGGCGTCGTCTTGCACCTCGACCACGTCGGCGCTTACCGGGCGCCCCGACCCGGTGAGCATCACCTGCTCGGGGGCCGCCGAGGCGAGCATCGGGGCGGCCTCGACGGGGGGCGGCGGCACCGACTGCGGGCGCTTCGAGCCGGGCCGCGAGTTGCCGCGCAGGGCCTCGCGCGCCTCGGGGTCCGTGGGCGCGAGCTCGAGCACGCGCTGGTACACGTCGGCGCGCTCGCGGTGACGCCCCTCGGCGAGGTGAATGCGCGCGATCTCCTTCAGCACCGAGAGGGTCTTCGGGAGCTGCCCGAGGCCCTTGAAGGCCGTCGCCAGGAGGTCGAGCGTGGCGACGTCTTTGGGGTTGGCCTTGTAACAGTTTTGAATCTTCGGGAGCGCGCGCCGGGCGTCGTTGCGGTCGAGGTAGAACGACGCGAGCTTGCGCGACACCGCGATGTTGTTCGGGCGGTGAAACACCAGGCGCTCGGCGACGCGGGCCCACTCCTCGACGCGGCCGCCGGCCTCGAGCAGGTTGCACGCGACGTCGAACTCGGCGGCGGCCTCGTCGCCGCGGCCCATCTTGCTGAGCAGCTCGCCGAGGCGAATGCGCGTGCCGAGGTTCTGCCCGTCGAGGAGGAGAATCTGCCGGTACGTGCTCGCCAGCCCGTCCAGGTCGCTCGAGCGCATGTGCCGCTGGGCGAGGAGCTCGAGCGCCTGGAGCGCGTCGCTGGTGAGCCCGAGCTTGATGTGCAGGTCGGCCACGCGGCCGTAGAGCGCGAGCTGGTCGGGGTTGAGCTGCAGAATCTGCTTGTAGACCGCGATGGCCTTCTGGTGCAGCCCCTGCTGCTCGTAGAGCGAACCGACGTGCTGGTAGGTGTCGACGGCCGCCTGGAGCGCGTTCATTCGCACCTGGAGGTCGCCGATTTTGAGGAGCGTTCGAACGTCGCCCGGATCCGACGCAACGAGCTTCTGGTACTCGGCGATCGCCTTGTCGAACTGGTTCTTCGCTGCGAAGCCCAGCGCGGTCTCGGCGATCTTACGGCGGTCGACGCTCACCACGGGAGACCTTTCACTGTCGGGTGGCAGCCGCTGTGCGTGAGGTCGGAACACGACCTGCGCAGGGGATTGCCGTCAAAAGCTACGGTAGTGGTTCGCGCGGCGCAGCGTCAAGCACTGCCCGTCACCGTTGCATGCCTTCGAGGAAGCGGGTCGACACCTCGCCTCGTTGAAACTTCGGGTGATCGAGGATGCGGCGGTGCAACGGGATGTTGGTCTTGATGCCTTCGATGACGAACTCGTCGAGGAGAAACTCCAGCGTGCCGAGCGAGGTGTACCCCGTCTCGCGCACGGCCACGGTGACCAGCTCCGCGAGCCTGTCGCGGAGGGTCGGCGTGATCGACGGCGAGGGCGCCTCTTCGAGCACCTTCTGGTGCCTGCGCTGGAGCGAGCAGTCGCGCTCTCCGAGGCACACGGCGTTGCCGTGCTGGTCGGCGACGACCTGAAACTCCACGTGGAGCGGGTGCTCGATGTACCGCTCGAGGTACACGTCGGGGTTGCGAAAGCCCGCCATGGCCTCGCTCTGCGCGGCGTGAAACGCGTTCTCGATCTCGCCGAGCGAGCGGACGATCTTCATGCCGCGCCCGCCCCCGCCGCCGGAGGCCTTCAAGATCACGGGAAAGCCCACGCGCTCGGCCTCGCGCCGCGCGTGGTCAGCCCCATCGAGCACGCCGCTGCCGGGAAGCATCGGGAGCCCGAAGGCCGCCGCGTTGGCGCGCGCGCTCACCTTGTCGCCCCACGCGCGCATCGCCTCGGGCGACGGGCCGATAAAGGTGATCCCGCAGCGGCGGCACACCTCGGCGAACTCAGCGTTCTCGGAGAGAAAGCCGTAGCCCGGGTGGAGCGCGTCGGCCCCCGAGATTTCGGCTGCGGCGATGATCGCGGGGATGTTCAGGTACGAGAGCTTGGGCTCCGGGGGCCCGATGCACACCGACTGATCTGCGAGGCGAACGTGGAGGGCCTCGGCGTCGACGGTGGAGTGCACCGCGACGGTGCGCAGCCCGAGCTCCTTGCAGGCGCGAATGACCCGCAGCGCGATCTCACCGCGATTGGCGACGAGTACCTTCTTGAACACGGCGCCGTTACCCCGCGCGCCGGATGCGCACGAGCCCCTGGCCGAACTCGACCGGCTTGCCGTTCTCGGTGAGGATCTCGGTGACGACGCCGTCGACCTCGCACTCGATCTCGTTCATGAGCTTGAAGGCCTCGATGATGCAGAGCACCGTGCCCTTTCGCACGTGGCTCCCGATCTCGACGAAGGCGCGCGCCTGCGGTGAGGGCGCGCGGTAGAAGGTGCCGACGAGGGGCGAGGTCACCGTGACGAGGTCGGGGTCGACGGCGGGCGAGGCCTTCGACGACGCGCTCTCGCCGAGGCCCGTCGGGTGCTCGCGCTCGCCCGTGGCCATCGGAAAGGCCATCGCGGGCACCCCCACCGACGCGACGCCGGCGCCTCGCCGCAGGGTGATTCGCTCGTCTCCCTGTCGGATCTCGATCTCGTGGAAGTCGTGCGCCTTGAGGGCGCGCATGAGCCCTTCGATCTGCTCGATGTCGATGTTCACGGGGAGGCCGCGGAGGTTCGCACACCGAGCGCCGCGAGGGCAATCCGTTGTGTCTCGCGCCTAGCGCGCGGCGAGGTGCGCACGCAGCGCGTCGAGTGCGAGGAGATACCCCTGCGGACCGAAGCCCATGATGCGCCCGAGGCACGCTGCGCCCACGTGCGACACCTTGCGAAAATCTTCGCGGGCCTCGGTGTTCGACAGGTGAACCTCGACGACGGGCAGCGCGATGGCCGCCACGGCGTCGCGCAGCGCGATGCTCGTGTGCGTGTAGGCGCCGGGGTTGAAGATCACGCCCGCGCAGCGCCCCATGGCGTTGTGCAACAGGTCGATGAGCACGCCCTCGTGGTTGGACTGGTGGCACTCGACGTCGAGGCCGAGGGCCTCGCCGTGCGCGGCGAGCGAGCGCTCGATTTCGGCGAGGGTGGCGCGCCCATACACGGCAGGCTCGCGCGCTCCCAGGAGGTTGAGGTTGGGTCCGTTCAACACCAGGACCCGCGTACGATCGGCGCTCACGAGAGGGAAACGGCAGGCGCGCGACGGGCTCAGGCGAGCTCGGCGAGGAGCTTGGGCGCGGCGATGCGGAGCAGGAAGCGCCCCTTGCCGTGGTTGCCCTGCGGTGTGAGGGCGAGCGCCACGACGTACTCGTTGGTGATGGTGCGCACCACGCCGGTGAGCTTGTCGGTGTGAAACACGAACTCCTTCATGCCGCCGGTATCGAGCTGCTCGGAGGCGCGGCGCACGTCTTTGAGCACCACCGAAAGCTCCATGCCCACGGTTTGAATGTCGAGCTCGGCGTCGTCGCGTGACCAGTGATCGACCGCGAAGCCCTCATAGTCCATGAGCACCCCGGCGATG
>CAISKJ010000542.1 GCA_903885885.1 uncultured delta proteobacterium | reverse complement strand
GCCAGGTGCAGCTGTACGCCGTGCTCGCGCCGCTCGAGCAGCTCTTCGAACGCGGGCGCGGCGACGTGCGCGTAGCGTGCTTGCGCGCGGCGCGGCAGCTGTTTTTCAAGCGCACCTTCGCCGTGATCATGAAGGGCGTACACGACGGGCAAGACCCTGCCGTGGTGAGCGCCGCCGTCGACGCGATCGGCGCGCTTCATTTTCCGCACGCGTTCGACCCGCTCTCGCGGTTGCACCGCGAGGCCGACAACCCGCGGGTGCGTCAGGCGGCGCTGGGCTCCAGCGGGCGCATCTCGTCGCGCGAGGCGGTGGAGTACCTCATCGGGACGTTGATTCACGGTTCGCAGGAGGAGCGTCAGCAGGCGCGTGATCTCTTGATTCGCAACGACGCGCAGGAGGCCGCGCAGGTGCTCCAGAACGCGCTCGTGAGCGAGCGCCCCGAGACGGCGCAGCAGATCCAGGACATCCTCCGCCGCCGCACGCGGTGATAGTCTCCGAGCGTGGACGACCTCTCCCCCGGCGCGCGCATCGCAGGACGCTACGAGGTGCAGCGCCTCCTGGGGCGCGGCGCGGTGAAGCGGGTGTACCTCGCGCGTGACCTCCTCTCGCAGACGAACGTGGCGCTCGCGCTGCTGCAGAGTCGCCCGGGCGCCGACCCCACGCTCGGGCCGCGGTTCTCGCGTGAGGCGCGCGCGGCCTCGGTGCTCTCGTCGCCCTACGTGGTGCGCGTTCTCGACGTCGGTAAGCTCGACGACGGCGAGCGCTACCTGGTGAGCGAGGCGGTGATCGGGCGCGGGCTCGACGAGGCGATCGCCGACGGGCCGGCCGCGCCGCTGTCGGCCGCGTACTGGACCATCGAGGTGCTCGCGGCGCTCACCGAGGCGCACTCGCGCGGGGTGCTCCACCGTGACGTGAAGCCCGAGAACGTGCTCCTCGAACCGACGCAGGGACACCCCGTCGGCGAGATGGCGCGGCTCACCGACTTCGGCCTCGCGAAGGTGCTCGACACCGACCTCGAAGGCTCCGTGATGCTCCGTACGGCGCAAGGCGCGGTGATGGGCACGGCGGATTACATGTCCCCCGAGCAGTGGCAGGGCGGGCCCGTCGACCCGCGGTCGGACCTCTACTCGGTGGGCGCGATGTTCTACGAGCTCCTCACCGGGCGCGCTCCCTTCGAGGCCGACAGCTTGCGCGAGCTCGCCGCCGCGCATGTGATCTCACCGCCGCGCCCCTTCGAAGCGACGCTGCCCGCGGCGACGCGGGCCTTCGAAGCCATCGCGCGCAAGGCGCTCGCGAAGCGCCCCAGCGAGCGCTTTCAGGGGGCCGACGAGATGCGCGCCGCGATCGAGCGCCTCGCGCGCATCAGCCTGCCCTCGCCCACGATCCTCGACCCCGTCGACGACGAGCCGCGCGCGCGCGCCGAGCTCGTCACCGACGCGGGCGTCGGACCCGTGCAGATCGTCTCGTCGACGCGCGTGGTGATCGGCCGCACCGGCGACGTCGTGCCGCGCTGCGTACCGTTCAACGCCGACAATGACCGCCGCGGGCGCACGATCTCGCGACGCCACGCGCGCCTCGAGTGGCGCGGCGGCGCAGCGCTCCTCACCGACCTGCGCTCGAGCACGGGCACGGCGGTCGGTAGCCGCACCGTCGACGCAAACGCCGCCGGGATCGCCCTGCAGCACGGCGACGTGATCGCCCTCGGCCCGCACGTTCGCATGCGCTTCGAGCACGCGCCCGCGTCGCGCGGCGTGCTGCCCCGCTGGGCCCGCCTCACGCGCCTCGATGCGTACGGGGCGGGGTTGATTCACCTGCTGGTGCTCACCGAGGCCGACGTGTCGGGCGCCCCCGACGCCGCGGTGACGCTGCCCGCGGGGCTCGCGGGCGACGGCCTCTTGCGGCTCACCCCGTCAAGCAACGGCCTCTGCTTCTCTCAGGGTGGCAGCGCATTCACGGTGCGCGATGGCGCGAGCGTGTGCGTCGGCGGAGTGACCGTGACCTTCGCCGTCGAGGCGATCGGCGCGGGTTGATCAGCGGTTGTATCGCGCTTCAGTGCGACGCGTGCTGGGGTCGATGCCCGCGGCGCGGAGCGCATCGTCGAGGGAGCGCTGCTGGGGCTGTGGGACGGGCGTACGGTTCCACACGGTGACGAGGGTGCGATCGCCCTCGTCTCGCACACCCACATCGAACACCGACGAGCCGTCAGCCTCGCGCAGGTGCGCGTTGCGAATCATGGCGCCGAGGGGCTGAATGTCAGCGGTGGCGAACTCGAGTCGCTGTTGCAGGTAGCGCATGACGCGCGGCATCTGCGCGTTGATGTGATACATGCGCGTCTCTTCGCTCTCGTAGCGCACGGCGGTGTTGACCGGCAGCGTGAGGCCGAAGGCGCGCGCACTGCCAGGGAGCAGTTCATCGGGGTCGACGCGCTGCTCTTCGATCGGCGTTTCGGCGACGGAGGTCTGCAGCGCGACGACCGTGGGCGGCGGGGGTGCGCGGCGATGGCGACGGCACCCAACGAGGGCGCCGCCGACGCACACGAAGACCGCGAGGCGGAGCGGGGCGCTGCGCATCACTCGAAGATCGACGCCCACGAGTCGATGCGGGCCGGCATTTGCGGGCGCGGCAGGCGCCGCGTCACCACGGGATTGAGACCGGTGGAGCCCGTGCGCCCCGCCTGCGCGGTCTGGAGCACGAGGCGGTACTCGCCGCCCGTCGACGACGAGACGTACGTGCGCGGGGCCCCGGTGATGGGGTCGGGCGCGCTCGCGGTGACGTTGCAGCTCATGCGGCGCGAGATGGCGACGCCGAAGAGCAGGGTGTTGCCGTCGTCGGTGTCGGTGCCATTGAAGTTGAGGTCGCGCGAGACGCGCACCACGTCCGACGAAGTGAGCGGATCGCCGTCGAGGTCGAGGCGCGCGCGGGGGTAGTCGAAGCCGGCGCCCGCGTCGGAGGTCGTCATGTCGAGGCCCCAGAGGCGGGCGTACCCGAAGTCACACGGGTTGGTGGTCGACCGCGGAATGAACGACCCGAAGTACAGCACGCCGTTGAACAGGGTCATGGCGCCCGTCATGCGCTCGCCGACGCCGAAATCGCGCGTCGTATCGATGCCGGGACGAATCTGCCAGTTCTCGCGAACCGCGACGCCCGTCACAGAGCCCGCGCTGTCCATCGTCGTGGTCTCGGTGAACGACCCGACGCGGTACGTGTTGGTCGTGTCGTCGAGCACTTCGGGGTCGCCCGAGCCGAGCGCGACGGTGATCTCGCCACGGCTGCCCACCGAGACCATGGGGCGCTCGATGATCGGCTGGCCCGCGTTGTAGGTGGTACCCCAGTAGAGGTCGTACTCGTCGGAGAGCCACCACTCGCGGGGATCGCGGCTGCTGAAGTCGGCGCGGAGGAGCATGCCGTCGGCGTCGCCGAGGTAGGCGCGCGTCGTGACGGTGCCCGACGTGCCGCTGTAAAGGGCGGGCGCCCCCGTGAGCGGCGAGCCCGTGGGAACGGTGTCATCCCAGCCGGTGGTGGTGCTCACGGGCGTGCCCGCGCCGAGGCGACGAACGACCTCGCCGGTCTGCAGGTCGACGACGTAGAGATACTGGCCCGTCGATGTATCCCAGCAGCGGTTGTAGGGGCGGCGTGTGCCGCGGCCCGCGTCAGGCGTACCGAGGATGGCATTGCGCGGAGGGCGCATGTGCGTGGTGGCGCCACACGCGCCGAGCGCGGCTCGCCCAGCGCCGCCAGGGATGAACGCCACGGCGCGCTCGACGGGCAGCGTACGGCCGCGGGGGATGTAGTACAGCGTGCCGATCGCGGGCGTGGCCGTGGCGGCGACCATGTTTGTCGGGTCAGTGAATTGCCACAGAAACTGCGGCTGATAGGGGTCGGTCACGTCGAGCGCGACATAGGCGGGGCCGCCGTTACGGAGCCCGACGACCACCACCGTACGCCACGAATTGGCCGTCGCAGGCGACGCCGCGGAGCGCTCGAACACCACCTCTTTGACCACCGGCGTGCCGTCGACGCCGAAGGCGCGCGTCGCGGGGTAGCGGGTGCGCAGCGTAGGCACCAGGTACGGAGGTACGAAGCCCCACACCTCTTCACCGTTGTCGGTATTGAAGGCGTGCAAGATGCCGTCGTTGCTGCCGACATAGAGCATCGACTCGCGCGCGCCGACACGCACGTCGCTGCGGCGCAGCGAGGCCGCCGCGTTGCCCGCGGTCGAGGCCGTCGAGCGAGAGAGCGTGAGGCCGCGATACGCGGTGAAGCTCTGGTCGGGCAGGTCGAGCAGGGGAGCCTGCACGTTGACCGGCGTGGAGCGGTAGACGTCGCCGAGCGGGCGAAACTCGCGCACGGTGCCCGCATCGCCGCGGAGCCAGGCGAGCAGGGTCGAGACCTCGGAGCCGGTGGTGTACCCGAAGAGCGAGGGCACTCCAGCCAGCGCGGGGAGGTCGCGCGCGAAGCCCACGGTGCCCGTGTAAGCGTTCTTGAGGCTCGTCGTGAGCGAGGCGGCCGTCGACGCGCCAGCGGGTACGTACGTCCAGAGGTAGCGCCCGCCCCAGCCGGACTGCGAAGCGCGGTACGAAGCGCGGAGGTTGTTCGCGAAGTCATCGCCCAGCGCGAGATCGATGGGCTTCTCGGTCGGCACGGGCGGGGCGCCCATGGAGGGCGACTCACACACGGTACGCTGACGCGTGAGGGCGCCCGACCACGGCAGTCCGGGCGAGATCGTGAAGGCGGTAGAGAACTGAAACTGCGGCGTGCCCACAGCCGAGGGCGCCGCGGAGGTGCCATAAACCGGCGGCACGCGGGTCGAGGTCGACGAAGCGACGGTGTCGAGAATGGTCGAGAGGGCGCCCGCGAACGACGGGCGGTCGTTGGCGTAATAGACGCGCGGAGTGTTGCCTGCGAGGGCGATCGGCGCGAGGGCCGACTCGACGCTGGCATTGGCGTCAAACGCGATCACGAAGGTGCGAACGCCCGGCGTGGTGGGCCCCACCGTCGCCATGCGCATGGCGACTTCGGAGGGGGTGTCGTACGGGCACACGCCGCCGCCGCGACATTGCGCGCGCCAGAACTCGTCGGTGGGGGCGCCGTCCGTGATGAGAATGTTGGCGCGGTTACGGCACTGGTAATAGGGGTCGCCGGTGCCCGTCGTCGAGCCGTCGATGACGTCGCGGTTGTTCGTCCAGTAATAGAGCGCGTCGTCGAGGAGGGCCGCGAGGGGCGTCGAGCCGATGGGGCGCACGCCCTCACGGGCCGTTGTAACCCCGAAGGCCGGACGACCGATGAGGCCCTGCTGCACCTGCTGGTTGATCTGCGCGAGGGTGGCCGTGTCGGCGCTCGGGTCACCCACGGAGACGAGGCCGCCGGGCACGATGTCGACGGTGTTGTCGTCGGTGGTCGCGCGCTTGGCGCCGAAGTTCCATTGTTCGGGCGGCGTGAGGCAGCCGACCGGGAGAAACCCGTGCTGGTCGGCATAGGACCACATGCCCGCCATGTCGCGGTTGGGGTCTTGCTCGAAGTCACCCGTCATGAGGCCGAAGCGCACGCGATCGGCGTACACGTCGACGATGCCGTCGGGCACCTGCGAGGCGCCCATCTCGAACAGCCTGCGGCCGAACGAGAGCGGCTCGTGGTGCGGGATCTGATAGCGATAGTCGTACTGGCTCGCGTCGGAGCGCGGCGCCTGTGTGCAGCTGTAGCCGTTGATCGATCCCGTGAGCACCTCGATGGCGGTGATCCATCGGTTGCGCGACTCGCTGGCGGGGCACGACGCCGAGCACTGCGGCACGCCGTTCGAGCAGTTGATGCACTCGCCGCCGTCGTCGCGCGTGCACGAGCCCGAGTCGTCGCGGGCGTTCATTCGGAACTCCATGGAGCCCGACGTATCGACCAGCAGCATGATGTCGGGTCGGAGGAGGCGCGCGTCGACCTGCGCCCACGCTACCGTGGGAATCAGGGTCGACACAGCGGCCGCCGCGGCCGCGAGGACCACGGATCCCTTGACGCTCATGGACGTTCTCCCTGCGGGTGAGAGCACCGCAGCCCCCGCGACGGGGGTATTCGATGACGGTTGGAGGAGGCGCCTCAGTTGCTGCACAGGATCACCGAGATCGCGCGCAGGGCTTCCGCCCCTCGCGCGACGTTGTTCGAATCGACGGAGTAGGCCGAGAGCGTACGGTCGAGTTCAGAAGTACCCGTGACGTCGATCATCAACCTTGATTGTCGGATGGTCTCAGAAATACTTGAGCCCCCGACGTCACTTCCCGGAGGAGCCGCGGTCTCGCCGTAGAGTTCGGTGACCGTCACCCCGAAGGTCGGTGAGAGGTACCCCGCACCGAAAGAGCCTGCCACGCGGGCCGCGCCCGTGCCCGATGGGGCCTGAAAGATCGTCGCGCCGGACCCGAGAATCGACGGATCGGTGCTGGCGAAGCGATAGCAGGGCTTGCGGTAGATCTCCGACGCGCTCACCCGCACCTCGGGGCACCCGGTGGTGCCCGTGTCACGGTCGAGCGCGCTGCGGCGCAGGAAGTCGTTCACGTAGGCCTGACAGTTGAGCCGCAGGCGCGCGACGACCGCGGTCGCCCCCGACTCCGCGATGTAGTGCGTCTGACCAGCCTGGCGCACAAAGCCCGACGAGCGGATCTCGAGGGAGGCCGAGCGCGTGACGACAACCCCCGCCGCGCTCACCATCACGATGAGCATCATGACGATGAACATGGCCACGCCGCGCTCACCACGGCGCGCGCGTCGGGTCATGTTCTTCCTGGGGCGCTGTCGCATGGTCATCGTCACCTGAGGTTGCGGGCCGCGAGGTTGGGGAGCACGACCTCGGAGGTCAGCGTGCGAACTCGCGCAGCGCCGAGGCGGTCGCTGAAGACGCGGAAGCGCGAGAGGGGCAGCGTAGAGGCAGCGCGAGGAACCCAACCGAAGGCGGGGTCTTGCGTGCGGTCGCGAATCGAGAGGCGCAAGAGGATCGACCGGATGCGCTGCGGGAAGCGCCCCGACGCGGAGCCCGTCGTGATGATGTCCTCGGCGTAGCGCGAGATGTTGGAGTCGTCGCCCCACGCGATCGCGCGCATCGAGACCGGGCTCACGCCGGTGCCCTCGTCGGCCGTGAGGGTGGCGTCGAAGTCGACGGCGAACTCCCCCACAAGCTGCGGGCTGCCGGCGATTTCGACGGGGGTGGTGTCGAGCGTCCACTCGCTGCGCACGAGGTCGGTCTTGAGGGCGGCTTCGGTCGCATCGGCGGGGTACAGGTCGGGGAGCGCGGTGCGCATCGTCGATCCGTTGCGAATGCGGTAATCGACCATGTCGAGCGGGGCCACGGTGGCGCCCGTGCCGAGCCCCGCAATGCCGCAGCCGGCGCCCGACCCCACCATGGTGCCCTCACCAACGATGGTCGGCGACGGGGACACAATGAGCTGCGGGTTGGTCGCAGACTCGTGCGACTGCCACACGCCCGACAGCACGCGCACGAACTGGATCGACCCCGACGGGCTCGTGAGACGCAGCATGCGGTTGCGGCCCGCGGCGGGCGTGAACACGCGCGAGAACTCGGCCGAGGTCATGCGCGCGGCCCACTGCGGCGTGCGGTGCTGCAGGCGGATCTCGTTGCCCGAGATGCTCTCGACCAGATACTCGTCGACGGAGGTGTAGTTGCCCACCATGCGCAGCGCGACGGGGAGGATGAAGGCGTTGTCGGACGTGTTGGGGACGGGGTTGGTCGCGGGCGTTGCGCGGGTGATCGAGATGGGCTGGATCACCGGAGTGCGTTTCGGGCACACGCGCGGGTCGGCGTCGGAGTTGGGCGTGGCCATGTAGCCAGCGCGCGAGACGTCGACGCGGAGGCGCTCCATCGCGAGGCGCAGGCGGAGCTGCATCTCCGCGGCGCGTTGCTGCTGGTTGAACGTGTCGGTGGTGGCGCGCGACACGGAGTAGAGGGCCGCCACCACGATCGACGTGATGGTGATCGACACCATGAGCTCGACGACCGTGAAGCCGCGTGAGTGGGGGTTGCGGGCCATGATCACAGCTCGTGCCGATCGAGCGTCTGCGTCATGTAGACCCAGCGCACGTTGGTGGTGTCGGCGCCCATGACCTCGCGGTCGGTGTCGCGCCCGCAGTTGACGAAGGCAGCGGGCCGCACGCCGCCCTCGCGGAACCACCACACGCGGACCTCGGAGCGCACGAGTTCGTCGGCGATGAGGCGCGTGAGGCGAACGTGCGTGCAGAAGTACGTGTTGGCGTCGCCGACGGGCACGTCGGCGCCCCACCAGTTGGCTGCAGCGCTCTCGAAGGGCGTGCCGGCGGTGAGACCCGTGGGCTGCGTTGGGAGCGACCAGCCGGTAGCCGTCGCCGTGAGGAGCGACGTGAAGTACCAGGTGTTGTTGATGTTCGAAATCGGGTTGCCGTACGAGGGATAGTTCCACTGCAGAGAGTCGCGGTGGAGGCGCTCCTGCCAGCGGCGGGCGAGGTTGGTCGCGGTGGTGAGCTCGCTCGCGCGGCGGTTGGCCGCCACGGTGGCGCCCTGCATCGCCAGGATGCCCAGGATGCCCGTGCCGAGGACGGCCATCGACGCCATGACCTCGATGAGGGTGTAGCCGCCCTCGCGGCGGGTGCGTGCGCGGCGGTTCATGAGCGCATCCTCGGCATGCCCGAGAGAGGGATGACGATGCGGCGCCGAACGCCGAGGTCGGTGCCCGACGTGACCCGGAACACGTCGACCGAGAAGCTGCCCGTACCGAGCGTGGAGCTGTCGTTGGTCCACACCGCGGCGGGCGCGGTGCCGTCGGGGATGGGCGAGCGCGAGAAGAACGTGACCCCGAGCGGCGTGAAGCAGATCTGCAGGTACGACTCGCGCGCGGTGGTGTTCACCTCGGCCACGATGGAGTCGCGCGTGTAGGTCGCCGTGGTGAGGTCGAGGGAGTAGATGCGCTGCGCGGCGTCGAAGGTGCCGCCGCCGAAGCGCGAGAGGCGGCACGAGCTCGAGGTGCCCTCGTACGTGTGCATGCGCAGCGTGGCGCCCACGGTCTCGAACACCAGCGAGTGCGAGGTGCCGCGGTACATCGCCCGGCTGCGCGTCTCGCGGACGATGTCGAGCACCGAGATGGCCGTTTGCTGGGTGTGGCGCTCGCGGATGACCTGCACCATGGAGGGCAGCACCAGCGCCGAGACCACGGCGATGATGGTCACCACGACCATCAGCTCGACGAGCGAGAAGCCGCGGGATGACGCAGGGCGGAGTTGCACGTCGGGTCGCAACTGCAACCCATATGCCCCCGCCCGCGAGCGCCGCCGATGAGCGAAATCCCCGTGAAAACCCCGAACCCCGGCACGGTCGCAGGAAAGGCCTTGCGGGACTATGCAACGATTGCAGACTCCGGCGCCGCGGGCCTTGCCGGACACTTGCGATGCTGCGGGGAGAACCGTATCAAGCCGCGCCATGAACGTTCGAGCTCCGCTCCTCGTGATGTTGCTGCTTGCGTGCAAGCGCGAACCAGCGCCGCGGCCCACGCCGCCGCCCGCGCAGCGTACACCCGCGCCGCAAGGCAACGGAAGCGCCGCGCCCACGCCGGCGGCGGCCTTCGACCCGCCCGCGGCGGCGTCCGAATTTCACGACGGCGCCCGCTTTCTGCCGCAGGGTTCGCCGATGGAGGGGTGGGCGCAGTCGG
Organism: uncultured delta proteobacterium; assembly: GCA_903885885.1. GTDB lineage: Bacteria > Myxococcota_A > Polyangia > Polyangiales > CAISKJ01. The sequence continues at coordinate 1,337 of CAISKJ010000542.1, read as the reverse complement.
GCGCCGTGCGTCTGATCAACGGACAGGATTTGTTTCAATTGATCGACGGCGCGGGCGAGAAGTACCTCGCGTACGGATTTCGTCAGCTGGCGCGCACCGACTATCGCAAGGCCGGCACCGAGCTCGTGATCACCGCCGAGGTGTATGACATGGGCTCGGCGCTCGGCGCGTACGGGCAGTACTCGATGCTGCTCAGCGACGCGCGCGACCCGGCCTCCCTCGAGTCGCAGGCCACGCAACACGGCGGCGGCGGCTTTCTCGGCACGAGCCAGCTCGTATTCTGGAAGGGTCAGCACCTCGTGCAGATCAATCTCGTCGACGACTCGGGCGAGCGCGACGAGAATGCCCTTCGGGGCGTCGCGCGCGAGACGCTCCCGCCTGTCGCTGCGCGCATCGCGGCCGCGCTGCCGGGCGACACGGCGGCCCCCGCGCCGCCCGCGGGCTTCTCCCGCGAGGGGCTCGTATGGGGCGGCGTCACGTACCTCGCGCAGGGCGTCTTCGGCGTCGATCGCACGGGGCCCGCGTGGGTCGGCCACTATCGCACCGCCGACAACCAGCGCACGCGCGTGGCCTACTTCACCCGCGCCAGCGCCGACGAGGCCCGCGCGGTCGCGGCGCTCTTTCGCGCGCAGCAGGTGACGGCCATCGCGGGCCTCGGCGACGAGGCCTTCAGCGCGACCGGGAGCGCGGGTGAGTTCGTCGTCGCGCGCAAGGGCGCGAGCGTCGTCGTGATCGCCGACGCCGGCGTGCCCGGCCTCGCGGCGCCCTCGCGCGACGCCCGCATCGAGCGGCTGCGCGCCCTCGTCGCAGCGCTTCCCTGAGTTTCTTCGCGCGACCCTTTCACGGCGAACAAACCCTCTCGGCGCACATTGCGCTCCCGGGACTTGCGCTCGCTCCAGAGCTCCCGATAGAGAGAGGTCGACGCGCGCGGCGCCGTGATCGGGGTCGCGCACGAACCCCCTCCGGAGCACATCGCACATGACCGACCCTCGACCGACCCGACGGGAGGCGCTGATTCGCGCGGGCAAGGCGCTCGGCGTACTCGCCGGCGCGGGTCTCGTCGCCCGCGCCCGCTACGAGCGCGGCGGGTGGACCGCTGACACCGCGCACGGCGCCCGCGAGGTGCGCGACTATCGCCTCGCCGACCACGGCGGACCGAGCGATTTCGCCGTCGCGCACGGCGTCGAGGGCGCGGCGCCGGCGGCCCTCGTCGAGCAGGCCGTCAACGCGCTCGGCGGCATGCGCCGCTTCGTCGCGCGCGGCGACGTGGTGGTGATCAAGCCCAACATCGGGTGGGATCGCACGGCCATTCAAGCCGCCAACACCAACCCCCTGGT
>CAISKJ010000541.1 GCA_903885885.1 uncultured delta proteobacterium | reverse complement strand
GCGTGGCGCGAAGTTGTAGCGAACCTGCGCGAAGGCGCAGCCGCCGCGGGACGGCGGCACCTGGAGGCGCCGCAGCGAGGCCTTGACGCACTCGACGAGGGGGCGGCTGTTCATCGGGGTGGAGACACGCACGTCGTCGATGCGGCCCGAGGTGTTGACCTTGAGCTCTGCGGTGAGGGGGCCGTGGAGTTGGTTGTTGACCCGCAACTCGCGCTCGTAGCAGGCGCGCAAGGCGCCGAAGTTGGCCTGGGCCACACGCGATACGCCCGCGGGGTCGGTGAGTTGGCCGGGGCAGGCGTCGACGTAGCGGGTGACGTAGCGAATCCGAGGCGGACCGGCGTCGACCACGACGGGAGGCCCTGCGTCTGGCTCTTCGGGCGGGAGCTCGATGGGCGCGGCCACCATGGGGCTCGTAGGGACCGGGGCGCCGGCGTCGACCACCGTGGCGCGCGCTGGGGGCGGGGCAGGGGGCGGCGACTTCGTCATGAAGTAGATGCCCGCGCCGCCGCCGACCAGGAGCAGCAGGCCGATGACAGCGTACTTCGCACTGCCCCCCTCGGGGCGAGGGGTTTCGAGATTGTCGTCCACGGTCGGTGACTCCGTTGGTTGGTCGCAGGGGAGGGGTTCGCTCGACTCCCGACACGGCGAGCGTGCATACCACACTCCCGCGTCCGGGCAGACCGTTGAACGTCGGTCGGTGCCCATACCTTGAGGGGTGGGCGTCGGGTTTGTGCGGCAACGTTGAATCGGGTCTGCGCGCGGTGTTACGGTGCGCGCATGCCGCTCATCGAGACCGAGGAGGCGGCGCGCAGGCTGGCGCGCGCCATCGCGAGTGACCTCTCGCTCTACAACGAAGAGAAGATCACCCGGGGGCTCCAGGAGGACAACCTCTTCGACGCTCTGAACGAGGAGATCGAGGAGGGGCGCACGCTCTATAAGTCGCGCGTCGCGCCGGAGCTCTACACGCGCAACTTCTATGGTCGCGCGATTGTGGACATTCTCGTGAAGTCGAAGAAGCACATCAAGTCGAAGGCCTGGTGACGGCGCGCGTCGTCACGCTCGCAGCGCGTCTCGACGACGTGGGCGAGCGCGTCGACAAGGCGCTCGCGGCGCGGCCCGAGTGTGCGGGCCTCTCGCGCTCGGCGCTCTCGACCCTCTGCGACGAGGGGCGCGTCACCGTGCGGGGCGCTGCGGTCAAGGCCAGCTACAAGCTTCGCCCCGGCGACGAGGTGGTGGTCGATGTGCCGCCGCCGGCGCCGTCGAACGCGCTCGCCGAGGACATTCCGCTCACCGTGGTGTTCGAAGACCGCGACCTGCTCGTGGTGGACAAGCCCGCGGGCCTCGTGGTGCACCCGGCGAAGGGTCACGCGACGGGTACGCTGGTGAACGCGGTGCTGCACCACGCCGAGGTCGACGACGACGAGGACCCGTTGCGGCCCGGCATCGTGCACCGCATCGACCGATTTACCTCGGGGCTCCTCGTGGTGGCGAAGACCCCGGCGGCGCGCGAGGCGCTGATCGAGAAGTTTCGCGCGCACGACATCGAGCGGAGCTACGTGGCCCTCGCGGAGGGCGTAGCCCCGCCGCAGGTGACCTACGACACGCTCTACAACCGTCACCCGACGGACCGCGTGCGCTTCTCGTCGAAGGTGAGCGAGGGCAAGCGCGCGGTGACGCACGTGAAGCTCGTCGAGGTGCTCGCGGGGGGCGCGGCTTCGTACGTGCGCTGCACGCTCGAGACGGGGCGCACCCATCAGATTCGTGTGCACATGTCCGAGGCGGGGTACCCGCTGCTCGGCGACGCGGTGTACGGGCGAAAGGCGCGCGACATGAAGGTGCGCGCGGTGGCCGAGGGCATGGGTCGGCAGGCGCTGCACGCCGAGGTGCTCGGCTTCGCGCACCCGGTGACGGGCGAGGCGCTGCGCTTCGAATCGAGGCCGCCCGACGACTTCGCGAAGGCGCTCACCGCGCTGCGCGCCCTTCGCTGAAAGGGCTGCGGGCGAAGCGCATCGCGCGCTGCGCACGGCGGAGGCTTCGAAGCGCTGGGCGGCCCTACTGGGTGCGCTTGATGACGTGAAAGCCGAAGTCGCTCTCGACGATGTCGGAGATCTCGCCGACCCCGAGCGCGAAGGCCGCACGCTCGAAGGGCGGCACCATCTGTCCGTGGCCAAAGACGCCGAGGTCGCCGCCGCTCGTCGCAGCGCCGGGCTCGTCGGAGAAGCGTCGCGCGAGGGCGGCGAAGTCTTCGCCCTGGCGCGCGCGGTTGAGTACGTCTTGCGCCCGGGCTCGCGCGGCCTCGCGGGAGCGGGTGATGTTGGCCGGGGCGCGCTGCGAGCCGGTGTGCATGACGAGCACGTGGCGCGCGCCGACGCGGGTCGGGCGCGCGGCGCCGGGGGCCGCGGGCGGCGGCGGTGCGGCGCCGAGGGTGGGGACGGTGTTGGGCTCGTCGGGGGTGCGGTTGCAGGCGGCGATGAGGGCGAGGGACACGAGCGCGGCGGTTCGCATGGCGGCCGCATGGGTAGTGCGCGTGGGGCGCCCGCGCAAGGCTTCGCGGGCGCTCAGAGCGCTTCGACGAGGGCGTCGTCGGACATCTCGAGCACCTCGTCGGCATCGGGAGCCGGCGGGGCGAGGGAGACGCCTGCGACCGACTCGAGCTCGGGCAGCAGCGTGTGTTGAAAATCGTAGCGCCGAAAGGTGTTTCGCGCGCTGATGCCCTCGCGGCGCTGGCGCTCGACGATCGATTGGAGGGCGGGGCGCAGGCGGGCGGTGACGCCCAGGGTGTGGCTCATGACCTGGAGCGTCGGTGAGAAGCGCGGGAGCACGTCGCCGGCGCCGAGCGCGATCCAGAGGGCGAAGGCGTAGAGGTAGCAGCGGTCGTGATCGGCGAGGTCGGTGACGTCGACGTCGACGAGGGGAATGGGCGCCTCGCACGCGCGCACGATGGCGCGGAGCGCGTCGTCGGAGAGGTCGTTCTCGCGGGCCGCGTCGAGGAGCGCGGTGAGCGCGTTTTCGGGGAGCGTGCCGCTCGACCAGGCGCCGGCGATGAGCAGGAGGAAGGCCTCGACGGGGAGGCGCCCGGCGTGGTCGCAGCCGAGGTGAAGGTGGGAGGCCGCGCGGCTCGACTCGACGACGCCGCTGGCGGCGCGCGCGTAGGAGAGGGTCTCTTCGATCACCGTGGCGACGACGTCGACGGAGGGCGAGGGGATGACCACGGCGAAGGCGCCCGCGGCGCCGAGGAGCCAGCGGTCGAGGGCGCCGAGGCGCGAGCCGATGGCGAGCACGGGGATCTTCTCGAGGCCGCTGCGGCCCCGCACGCGTGCCACGAGCGAGCAGCCGCGGTCGGCGGGCGCGTCGGCGTGCACGATGACCATCGAAGGCGCCGCGTCGCGGAGCGCCGCGCCGAGCGCCTCGTTGCGGCTGTGGAGGAAGGCGCCCTCGAAGGCGACCTCGCAGGCGCGGCGGCACACGTCGACGAAGGCGCGGTCGTCGGCCACGACGAGGAGCTGGTCATTGTCTGACACGTCGTGGGAGCGTGCGCGGACTGTCGCGTCTGACACGCGGCGGAGTGTATTCGCATCGGCCGCTCGGCGCGACGAAGACTGTGCTCTCGGCGCGTCGGGTCAGTGCGCGGCAGGCGCTTCGGGGTCGAGGTCGAGCTGCACGCGCATCGTTCGGTCGAGGACCATCCATACGCGGCGGGTGACGTGGCCAGGGGCGCTGACCTCGACCATCTCGGGGTCGGTGCCCGGGCCGAGCTCGATCTCGATGGGTGCGGGGTAGGTGCGTCCGCGGATGGTGGCCTGGGCGTTGTGGGTCTGCGAGCGAACCTCGAAGCGCACGGCGCGGCGAGGCGCATCGGCGGCGAGGCTGGCGGTCTGGGCGGTGGGGGCGGCGTGCCGCGAGGCGCGCATCGCGGAGGCGACGAAGCCGAAGACGCACCCGAAGCCGAGGGTGATCGCTGCGGCGATGTGCAGCTTGCGACGGTTGGCCGGTGACACCGACGGCGACGCGGGGGCTGCCGTGGCGGGGGCCACGGACTCGGCGGGCGCGTTGGAAGGCTGGGCCTCGCTCGCCTCGCGAGCGGCCTCTGCGGCGGCCTCGAGCGCGTCGAAGGCGGCGTGGGCGGGGTCGCGCGGGGCGTCGGCGCGGGAGGCGCTGGCTTCGAAGACCGTGGTGGGCGCCGTGAGCGAGACCCACGACGGGCTGCGGTTCGAGGCGATGGAGAGCACCGTTGCCTCGCACTGCTGGAGCGTGGCGAGGAGGGCTTCGAAAGACGGGAAGCGGTCTTCGGGGCGCCGCGCCATGCACTTTCGCACGAGGGCCTCGACCGAGTCGGGCACGTTGTCGCAGTGCATCGCGAGGGGCGGCACGGAGCGCGTGAGGTGGGCGCGGAGCGTCTGGCTGGTGTTGTCGCCTCCGAAGGCGGCGGCGCCGGTGAGCATGCGATAGAGCACGGTGCCGAAGGCGTAGATGTCGGTCGCGGGGGTCGCGACCTCGCCGCGGATCTGCTCGGGCGCGATGGACTCGGGTGACACGAGCATGGCGCGGAGCGACGCGGTGATCTGCTGCGAGCGCAGCGCGAGGCTCGTGAGGCCCAGCTCGCACACCACGGGGCACGCGTCGGCGCCGTCGTTGGAGGCCGAGCGCACGAGGATGATGTTGGTGGCGCGGAGGTCGCCGTGCACGACGTGGAGGCGGTGGAGCGCGGCCATTCCCTGCGCGATCTGGCGGCCGAGGGTGAGCGCGTCGGCGACGGGGAGGGGGCCGACGGCGCGCACGTGCGCGAGGAGCGTGTCGCCTTCGAGGGCGTCGGAGACGACGCAGAACTGCTCTTCGTTGAGCATGCGGGCCATGCCGCACTCGAGCACGCGCTCGAGGTTGGGGTGATCGAGGCGCTGCAGGCGCTCGGCGTAGGCCCAGAGGGGCCCCCACGTGGCGGCGGGGCCGGGCGCGAAGACCGCGCGCGACATGAACCGCAGGAGCACGTTTTCGCCCTCGCGCAGGGAGCGGGCCTGGTAGCACTCGCCGCGGGGCTCGCGGCGGACGTGCGCGGTGACGCGGTAGTTCTCGAGCACCGTGGCGCCTACGAAGGGATCGGTCGATGTGGACGCTGTGTTCATGGTGGCTCTCCGGGGGTCGAAGGGGCGATGCGTGAGGGCTTTCATGCGCGCTCCATGGGGCG
>CAISKJ010000540.1 GCA_903885885.1 uncultured delta proteobacterium | reverse complement strand
GGGCGGGGTCACGTCGGAGGGCGGGGTCACGTCGGAGGGCGGGGTCACATCCGAGGGGGTCGCGCCGTCGTCGGGCTTCGCGGTGTCGGCCGCCACGTCGGTGACGCTGGCGTCGGCCGTGGGGCCGACCGTCGAGACGCCGTCGCACGCCGCGACGCCGGCGAAGACGAGGGCGCACAGAAAGCGGGCGGGCACGTCGCGTACGGAAAGAAAAGAGGGCTGCGTGATCATGGTGCGGTGGCTCCTTCGCGCGGCGATGGATGCCGCGCTTATGAGGAGGGACCATGGTCACAACGCCAATCTCTGTATAGTTAGGGATAGGGTCGAATGATTTCGAGCTCGCCGCGGGGAGCGCGAAGCGTGGGCAGTTGTGCGGTTTCGCGCGCGCACCCGTCGGCCTCGAACAATTTCGACCTTGTGCGGCGTGAGAAGCGCACGGCGACGAGTGACTAGCGCACGTCGCGGCCGTCGAGGCACCGGCGGTACGCGCCGGCGAGGCGGTTGGCGCCGGGGAGAATGGTGAACAGCCCGCGCGTCGCGGCCGCGGGGCACACGCGCGGCGCGAGCGTAGACACGGTGCCGTACTCGATCTGCAGCACCGACTTCGCGGCGCGGGTGAAGGGCGCGAGCGCGTCGCACTCGTTGTAGGCGAAGCACTGCTCGTTGATGGCGAAGTCGAAGTCGGCCGCGAGCGTCGCCGCCTGGGCGAGGTCGTTCTTGAGCCCCACCACGAGCCCGCGCGCGTGGGCCTCGGCGGCGAGGAAGCGGTTGTAGGCGAGCTGGTCGGCCGCGCGCAGGGCGAAGCCCGACTGCTGCGTGTAGCCGTCGACGTTGTCGGGGTCGACGCCGTCGCAGCCGTTGGCCACGGCGCGGTCGAGGCGCTGGCGCATCACGGCGCGCACCGACGCGGCGCGCACGTCGAGCCAGCGCTCGCCGGGCCAGCCGTCGAGGGCGCTGCCGAGGGCCGCGCTCGCGAACGCGCGGTAGTCGGGGAGCCAGTCTTCGCCGCTCCCCGCGCTGAAGTAGCAGACCACGCGGCGACCCCGCGCGTGCAGCGCCGCCACCACGCTGCGGTCGTTGTCGAAGAGGTCGATGTCGAACCAGTCGGCGTCGACCGTCACGTCGACGGGCGCCTCGAGGTCGATGTGCCAGCGCGTCGCGCGGGCGGGCGCGGCGCGTGACGCATCGGGCGCGGTGTCGCGCGGGGCGTCGGTCGCTGTGTCGGTCGTCGCGTCGCGCGCGGTGATGCCAGTCACATCGGGGGCCGTGTCGCCCGTCACATCGGGTGCGGTGACGTAGGTCGCATCGGGTGCAGCGTCGCCCGTCGCATCGACGCCCGCGTCGGGGGCTGGCGCCTCGAGCACCGCGGGCGATGCGGGCGCGCACGACGCCGCAACGAAGCACGCCACGACCCACGACCGGAGCCTCATCGCCCGCAGCGTCGCACGCTGCACGCCATTGCGTTGAGCCAATCTCGCGCCTCGTGCGATCGTCGTACGGTGACGCCGCGCCGCGCGCCGCGCCCCATCACCCCCCGCAGGAGCACTCACCCCGATGACCAACCCGCTGTTCCCTTGCCCCGGCTGCTCGCGCCACGT
>CAISKJ010000539.1 GCA_903885885.1 uncultured delta proteobacterium | reverse complement strand
TGGACTTCGCGCGCTTGGATCGAGCGTCATTCGGAGCAGTAGAGCTCTAAATTGAGCGAGATGCATCCTCAAACGCCTGGAATTCAGCACGCTCGACGAAATGAGAGCAACGATGAGCCTCGATGGAGGGCAGGAGGTACTGCGCCGCGTCGAGGCCGCGGCCCGGGTCGCCCGTCATGAGAAACTCGGGCAGGCTGTCGATGTGGAGCACCGCGCGCCGCACGCGCAGCTCTTGAATGATGCGCTGCACGCGCTCCTGCCACTGGCCGAGGTAGCGCATCCCCGCCACGATGCGCGCGCCGCTCGTGGAGTACACCTCGACGCCCTTCTCTTCGGGCGGAGCGCCCTTCTCTTCGAAGCGGTGCACGAGCTCGTGCACGAGGGCCGTCTTGCCCACGCCCGAGGGGCCCACGAGCAGCACGCTCGCGCGCCGCGACGAGGTGAGCATCTCGGCGAGGAGGTTGACCTCCGCCGCGCGCTGAAAGGCCCGCTCGAGCGTGCCCGTGCGCACCATGTCGTTGAGCCGGTGCGAGGCGTCGCCGAGCTCGGGCGGAGGGGGAGGGCGGTCGTCGCCGCGCTTGCGCTCGGTGGGACGCTTGTCCTTCTCGACGATGGGCTTGTAGGCCACCACGAGGGTCTCGAGGGTCTCCTCGCCGTCGTAGGCCACCTCGATGAGCGACTCGAGCGGGGCCATGAAGAGCCGGTGGCGCACCACCTCCTCGACCCAGGCGTCGAGGTCGTCGGGCACCGCGAGGCGGTCGACGATGCCGAGCCGCGGGATGTGCACCACCGTGGGGCGCTTGGAGCGCCCGCGCGTGCTGTCGTCGCCCTCGGCGTGGGTGAGCACCGTGAAGCGCATGGGCACCGACAGGAGCCGCTGGTGTTGCACGGCGCGCAGGGTCATGTCGACGCGCCGGAGCCGCGTCTCCTTCCACCAGGTGGGGGCGGCGCCGATCTCCCACGCGTTGCGCGCGAGGAGCTTCTCGGCGGCCCGCGCCACGTCGCCGCGCGCGGTGCCCAGATCGTCGGAGAACGCTGTAAGAAAGGGGTGCGTGAGCACCGAGGCCGTGTACCCGACGCCCGGGTGACGCCGCACGAAGAGGTGAAACTTCTGCTCCATGGCGCCGCCTACGCCTCCCTCTGGGCGCGCAGCACGGCCGGGCAGATCGACTCGCTCCGCGAGGCCGGCAGCCCCGTGGCCACGTGCTCGAGCGAGGTGTGCCCGGCCTGCTGGTCGATCTTGCCCCGCAGGGTGACCACCGACACCTCGACGGGCGCCGTCGCCCCCTCGCGCCGCGCCTCGCGCTCGCGCTTCATCCGCGCGTCGCGGGCGGCCATCACCGCGGGCACGTCGGTGCCTTCCATGACCTCGACGCGCACCAGCACCTGGAGCTCGTCGACGGCCCCCGCGGCCCCGCGCACGTTGTAGAGCGCGCAGCCCGCGAGGTGCGCCACGAGGTCGCGCGCGCCCGCACCCTGGATGCTCAGCGCGCGACGGAGCGCGTGCATTTCCCGCGACTCCGGACTGTCAGACCAGCCCGGGTTGTCCACGGAGTCTACGTCGGTCCACTCGCGCATGCGGCCGGCGAAGGTGCACACCGCGTCGGCCGCGTGGCGCGTCACCGGGTTGCTCCACCCGCCGCTCTGGTTCGAAGCCACTTCGAAGAGCACGATCACCTCGTCGACCTTGTCGGCGTGGGCGATCTGGTGCTCGAGCACCGCGAGCGCGTCGACGAGGCGCGCCACCTCGGGGCCAAACTGCTGGAGCACCACGTCGTCGCGCATCGCGGCCTGAACGGTGCGCACCACGGCGTGATTGCTGGCGCTCACGCCGTCGCGTTCGGCGCGGCTGTTGGCCTTCTTGGGGGCGCTCTCCACGGTCTCGATGTAGCGCTCGGCGCGCGGGTCGCGCTCCTCGAGGCGGCCGATGTCGTCGCGCAGCTCGGAGAGGCGCTCGAGCAGGTCGAGGCCCGGCGACGGGGGCACCTCGGCCCCGCGCTGCATCGCGCGCAGCGCCACCGAGCGCGCGTCGGCGAGGCGGTCGTACGCGGCCGAGGTCTCGATGGCCGTGAGGCGCTCGCGCAGGTCGACGAGGCGCGCGCTCACCGCGTCGGCGGTCCACTCGGCGGGGTCGGTGACGCAGGTGACGGGCGTGGCGTTGCGGAGCGAGCGCACCGCGAGGGCCATGCCCTGCCGCGTGCGGTAGAGGTCGACCATGCACAGGTCGTTGCTTTGCCTCCGCACGAGGTGGTGCGCGAGGGGCACCGCGAGCTCGCGCTCGAGGGCCCTGCGCAGCGGGCGCGCGCCGTAGCGCGGGTCGTAGGCCTGCTCGACGAGCGCGTCGAGGAGCTCGGGCTCGACGTCGACCACCACGTTGCCGCGCAGGATGCCCCGGCGCGACAGAAGCTGCCCGAGCGCGTGCTCCACCACCACGCGCAGCGCCTCGGGCGACAGGGGGCCGAAGGGCACCACGCGGTCGAGGCGGTTGAAGAACTCGGGGCGAAAGAACTTTCGCGCGGCGGCCGTGTAGTGGGCGCGCGCGTCGTCGCCGTCGCGCACGAAGCCCGTGCGGGCGCTGGCCTCTTTCACACCGAGGTTCGACGTCATGATCACCACGGCCTGGCGCGCGTCGGCGAGGCGCCCGGCGGCGTCGGTGAGCCTGCCCTCTCCCAGAAGTTGCAGCAGGGCGTCGAAGACCCGCGGGTGGGCCTTCTCGATCTCGTCGAAGAGCACCACGCAGAAGGGCTGCGTGCGCAGCGCGAGGGTGAGCTCGCCGTCGGGCGCGCCCGCGTGGCCCACGAGGCGCGAGATGCTCGCGCTCGAGCCGAACTCGCTCATGTCGAAGCGCACCATGCGCGAGGGGTTGCCGAAGATCCACGTGGCGAGGGCCTTGGCCGTCTCGGTTTTTCCGACGCCGGTGGGGCCCACGAAGAGGTACGTGGCGAGGGGCTTCTCGGGGTCGGCGAGGCCGTGCTGCATGAGGAGCACGACGTCGGCGACGGCCTCGATGGCGTCGGGCTGGCCCACCACCATCGCGCTGATCTCGTTGGCGACCTCGTTGCGAGTGCGGTGCGCGCCCGAGCCGAGGATAAAATCGGGCAGGCCCGTCTGCCGTTGAAAGGTGGTGAACACGTCGGAGCGCGCGTACCAGCGGTGCTGCCCGCGCAGCTCGCCGGGGCCCGCGAGCACGGCCTTCAAGAGCCGCACGGCCTTGCCGGGGAAGGCCTCGTGGGCCAGAAAGCGCCGGGTGAGGGTGAGCACCGTCTCGAGCGCCTCGGGCGAGACGCGCAGCGCGGGCGATCCCTCGACGGCCTCGCTCTCGAGGTCGCGCAGCACGCCCAGGAGCACCGGCAGGGTGGCGCGGTCGTCGAGGGGGTCGACGTGCACCACGCGAAAGAGCGACGCGAAGGTGGGCTCCTCCTCGCGCACCTTTTCGAAGCGCTCGGCGGTGCTCTCGGCGATCACGGTGAGCTCGCCGCGGGCCATGTGGGGCTCGAGAAAGCGCGCCACGGTGGTGTCGCCCGCGCGGGTGCGACCGGCGTAGACCATCGAGGCGAGGTCGTCGATGTAGAGAATGTCGCCGAGGTCGATGAGCTCGTCGATGAGCTCGCGGGCGCGCGCCTCCCACTGGCCCACGTACATCATGCCCGCGATGAAGCGGTTGCCGTCGACGCGCCACACGTCGCGGCGCGAGCCGTTGGTGTTCTGCCGCGCCACGAGCCGTCGCACGAGCTCGTGCACGAGGGCCGTCTTGCCCGCGCCCGACGGGCCGATGAGCACCACGGCGTTGCCCTCGCGGAGGTCGAAATCGTCGAGGAGGGCGCGCACCTGCGCCTCGCGCCCGAAGGCGCGGTCGAGGGTGTCGTCGCGGGCGCCGTGCGTGAGGTTGCGCGCGATCTCGCGGAGGGTTTTTACGGTGAACCGACGGTGCCGCCGGCGCTCCTCGCGCGAGGGGTCGGCGCCCTTCTCGGGCTTCTCTTTGCGCTTGCGGCCGGGCACATGAAAGCGGTGCCAGCCCTTCGGAAAGATCGACGGCGGGTCGGCGTCGACCTCGAGCACGTCGAGGCGCTCGCGGCGCGTCGACACCCACGGGTCGAGGCTCATCACCTGGTGCTCGAGCGCGTACGCGATGAGCCGCCGGTGCACGGCGTGGTGCAGGTCGTCGAGGGAGCGCAGCGCGAAGCGGGCCTTCGGGAGCCGCGTGGGCGTCACCACGTAGAACTCGTCGCCGGGCCACTTCTCGACGAGCACGCCGAGGCGGCCTTCGAGCGTCCAGCGCTTGCGGGTGGCCTTGTCTTGCACCACCGCCTCGACGTCGATCATGCGAAGAAACACGTGCGGCGGGAGCTGGTAGGCGCCCAGCGACGACACCGGCGACTGTTCGAAGAGGGCCATCACGGCGAGCGCGAGGTCGTCGCGAATCTCCGAGAGGCTGGGGCCGATCTTGTGTACGCCGGGGAGGCCCGGCACCCACGCCTCGACGAGGCGACGCGCGGGGTGAACCACCACAAGGGGGAGCTTTACATCCATCGCGGGCTCATCACCGGTACGGGTCGGCGTCGGCGCCGAAGACGCGAAACTCGACCTGGTCTTCCATGAGCTGCGACAGGTCCGTGTGGTCGTGCTTCCACTCGTAGTCGCGCTGCAGGCGCAGGTCTTTGAAGGAGTTCTTCGAAATCGAGACGCGGCGCACCTCGATGTTGGGCATCAGGGGCTCGAGCTTGTCGGGGCGTCGCAGCGAGGTGGCCCCGCGCACATCGACGGGGTCGAAGAGCACCTTGACCACCGAGGTGCCCGTGCCGTCGAGAAAGCGATGCGCGCCGTGCTCGCCCACGAGGGCGAAGCGACCGGGGCCGCCGCGCACCGAGAGGGCCGCGGCGAGGGGCAGCGGCTGCGCCGTGGTGGGCGGCGTAATCTGGCGCCACTTCCACCCCGCGTCGGGCTGACCGCGCTCGGCGCCCTGCTCCTCTTCGGGGATGGCGAAGCAGGTGAATGCCTTTGTTTCGAGCTTCTGCGCGGCGCACCAGTGCACGTAGAGGTGCACCATCTCCGACACGCGGTGCCACGCGCTGCGCCCCGCCACGAAGTACAAGAGCACGCCCTCCACGGGCGGAAACATGCGCGCGAAGAGCTCCCACCGGCGGGGCTTGAAGAGCGCGCGCAGTGAGGCCACCTCGGCCTTCACCGCCTCGGCGTTGTCGTCGCGGCGCTCGTACCAGCTCTCGAACGCGAGGTCTTCGAGGGCCTCGCCCTGCGCACCGAGATCATCGAGGGCCTGAATGAGCGTGCGGCTCGTCTCGGCCTGCCGCGCGGTCGCCTCGGCGAGGGCGCGCTCCTTCCAGAAGCCCGGCGCCTGCGAGGCCTTGGTGAAGAAGCTCACGTCGCTGCGCATGGCCGACACGAGGTTCGACCGCGCCCAGCGCCGCAGCTCGGCGCGCAGCCGCGCGGCCTCTTCG
>CAISKJ010000538.1 GCA_903885885.1 uncultured delta proteobacterium | reverse complement strand
CTCGTACGAGAACCGACACTGGGTCGCCGACCTCCGCGTGCTCCCGCCGGTGCGAAGCGCCCTCGCGGGCGCGTCGGTGGCGCCGCCCGGCGAGGGCTCCGTGCGTGAGGGCTACCAGGTGCTCAGCACCGACCGCATGGGCCTCTTGCGCGCCGCGGGCGTGCGCCCCGGCGACGTGCTCGTGGGCGTGAACGGCCTCCCGCTGCGCAACCCCGACGACGCGCTCGACGCCCTGTCGCAGCTTCGCGGGGCCTCGCGGGCGACCTTCGAGTTTCAGCGCGGCGGCGCGCGCTACCACGTGCCCATCGAGCTCGTGGGGCGCGACGTCGGCGAGGCCCTGCGGCTATGAGCCTCGCGCGTCAGCGCATCGCCCTCGTGCCCGTCGCGCTGCTCGCCCTCGCGGCGCCCGCGGCGGCGCAGGTGCAGACCGACGCGGGCGCCGTCGAGGCCGAGAGCCCCGAGGGCGACGCGCTCACCGAGGCGCCGCTCGCCGCGACCGAGGTGGGCGCCCTCTCGCCGCGGCAGTGTCTGCGCGCCCTGGTGCGCGCGGGCGTCGCCTTCGAGCGGCTGCGGTGGGGCACGTCGGGGATGGCCACGCCCGTCGTGGTGACGGGCCCCATCGCGGGGGTCACCGTGCACGCGAACCGCGGTCAGGCGCCGCATGAGACGATGGACTGTCTCCTCGCAGTGACGCTCGTACGTTATGCGCGCTTCCTGCGCTCGCGCGGCGTGCGCGAGGTGCGGCACCTCTCGCTGCACCGGCGGGGCACCACGGACGAGCTCGCGCGCCACCCGGTGATGCCCCGCCACCCCGGCGGGCTCGCCATCGACGCGTCGGTGTACGTGCTCGACGACGGAACCGAGTACAACGTCACGCGCGACTTTCACGGCAGGCTCGGCGCGCCCGTGTGCGGGCCGAGCGCGAGGGTGTCGCCGCTCCCCGAGGCGCGCTTTCTTCGCAGGTTGTTCTGCGACGCGGCCCGCGCGGGGCTCTTTCACGTAGCGCTCTCGCCCAACTTCAATGACGAACACAGCAACCATTTTCACCTCGAGGTCGCGCGCAGCGTCTCGTGGCTCTTCGTGCGCTGACGGCGGCGACCGCGCGCCGCGGCGGCACCTCCCGCGACGGGGGACACGATGACGTACGAGGAGCGAGCGACGCCCGTTCTCGGGATCGACTATGGGCGGTACAGCGTGCTCCGCGTGCTGGGCATCGGGAGCTTCGCCACGGTGTACGAGGCCGTGCAGAAGCCCCTCGGGCGCCACATCGCGCTCAAGGTGATGCACCCGCACCTGGCCCCGCGCGCCGACATCGCCGCGCGCTTCGAGCAGGAGGCCCGCGTCGCCGCCGCGGTGCGCCACCCCAACGTGGTCGAGGTGCTCGACTTCGGCAAGCGCGCGCGCGTCCCCTACGTGGCGATGGAGCTCCTCGAGGGCGAGACCCTCCTCGAGTCGCTCGTGCGCGAGCGCACCCTCCCCGTGCCCGTGCTCGTCGACATCGTGCTGGCCGTGCTCGCCGCCCTCGCCGTGATGCACCCGCGCGGCATCGTTCACTGCGACCTCAAGCCCGCCAACATCTTTCTCACGGTGAACCACGGCGGGCGCCTCGTGCCCAAGGTGCTCGACTTCGGCGTGTCGAGCTTCCGCGCGGCGGGCTCGGCGGAGGCCCCCGGCGCCGCCATCGGCACGCCCGATTACATGTCCCCGGAGCAGGTGCGCGGCGACGTCGCGCCGGAGCCGCGCGCCGACCTCTGGGCCCTCGCCGCCACGCTCTACGAGGGCGTCGTGGGGCGCGTGCCCTTTCAAGGCGCCAACGTCGACGAGGTCTTCGCGGCCATTCTCTCGGGCACCTTCGAGGCGCCGCGCGCGGTGCG
>CAISKJ010000537.1 GCA_903885885.1 uncultured delta proteobacterium | reverse complement strand
TCTGCATCTCGGTGCGGGCCATCGGCCTCGCGGTGCTCCCCGCGCTCAACTACCTCACGGGCCGCGGGCTCGACGGCGTGGCCCAGAGCAACGTGCACGTGCTCCAGACGGCCACCGACGCGACGCGCGATGCGCTCGTCGCCACGGTGCTCCAGCCGAAGCAGTACTTCTTTCACCAGACCTGGGTGATCGGCGCGCTGCTCTTCGCGGTGCTGCTCGCCAACCGGTGGATTCCGCGCTTCTGGTGCCGCGTGTTGTGCCCGCTCGGGGCCACGCTGGGGCTCATCGCGCGGCACGCGCTCGTGGGCATGGAGAAGGATCACTCCAAGTGCACCGACTGCAACCTGTGCCTCGTCGACTGCCAGGGCGCCGACAGCCCGCAGGGCGGGGTGAAATGGCGGCAGGACGAGTGCCACATGTGCCTCAACTGCGAGACCTCGTGCCCGGAGGACGTGATCAAGTTCCGGTGGCTCCCCAACCGCAAGAGCACCGCGCTCACGCAGTCGGGGATGGACCGTCGGAAGACCGTCGTGGCCGCGGCCGCGGGCGCCGTGGTGCTGCCCCTCACCCGCGCGTCGGACACGATCGATAGCAACTACTATGACCGCTTGATTCGCCCGCCGGGCTCGGTGCCCGAGCGCGACTTTCTCGAGCGCTGCATCCGCTGCGCGGAGTGCATGAAGGTGTGCCCCAACAACGCCCTGCACCCGGCGTTTCTGGAGAGCGGCCTCGAGGGCTTCTGGACGCCCATTCTCATTCCGCGCATCGGGTACTGCGAGCCTACGTGCGTGCTCTGCGGCGAGGTGTGCCCCACCGGCGCCATTCAGAAGATTACCGAAGAGCAGAAACTCGGCAGCGCCATTCGCCACGTGGAGCCCATCAAGATCGGGACGGCCTTCTACGATCACGGCCGGTGCCTGCCGTGGTCGATGGCGACGCCGTGCATCGTGTGCGAAGAGTTCTGCCCCACGTCGCCGAAGGCCATCTGGGTCGAAGAGATCGACACGCCCGATCGCAACGGCCACCCCGTGCACGTGCAGCGGCCCCACGTAGACCCGAAGCTCTGCATCGGCTGCGGCGCGTGCGAGAAGGTGTGCCCGGTGCAAGACCGCCCCGCGGTGTACGTCACCTCGGTGGGCGAGTCGCGCAGCAAGACCAACGTGATTCTGCTCGAGAGCAGCAACTACAACCGCTAGCGGCCTCGCGCGGGGCTCAAATAAGTGCGGGCCGGGGAGTAGCCTTCCCCGACCCGCGTGAGCCGCCACTTGCGGTGACCACCACGTTTAAAACCCTGCTGTCACGTTGAAGGCGCCCGTCCTGCCGTTGAACGACCTCTCACCAGAGCTGAGAGGGCCGGACTTGAACCGGCATCTGGCGATGTCGCAGCGGGGTGCTCGATGTGGTCTCCGACGGCAATGCTGAGTCTCGAGCGATAGCCTCAACCTGATGCCACCCGTGATGCCTCTTCCGTTGGGCTACACGGCCGCAGAGTGGCCGCGGCGGGAATCGAACCGCGCACTGTGTCACGTCGGTGGATTGAGTCTGAGCCTGAGATTCAGTTTGCGCTCGGTCGCAGTGCTACCCCGCGCCGTGCGGGGTCGTCAATGCGCGCCCCTCACTTGAAGAGAAAGCCGAAGACCGCGTCGCCCAGCTTCTGCTGCGTGACCTCGTGGTTGTTGGCCTCTTCGCGCGTGAACTTCACCGCGCGCTGGAGCTTCTCGACGCGCTCGGTGAGCTCGGCCACGCGCCGCGCGGGCAGCGCGCCGGAGAACTTCACCGTGCGCCAATAGCCCACGGTGATGTCTTCGTAATAGACCTCGACCTGCGCGGGGTGCTTCTCGGTGGCCTCGGCCTTCACGTGGTTGCGCGGCACCTTCTTGGTGCGCAGCGTCTCCACCGCCTCGGTGGCGTAGCAGTTCTGCGCGGCATCGAAGATCCACGTCTCCGACGGGTCGAGCACGGGGAGCTTCTTCAAGAACGTGTGAATGTCGACGAGCTGCTTCTCGAGGAAGAGCAGGTACGTGACCGGCGCCTTCGCCACGAGCACCGTGCCGTCGACCACCACGTCGGCGCGCGCCTCGCAGTTGGCCCAGTCTTTCGTGGCCGTGACGTCGAGCAGCTCGGTGAGCGCCGCGGCCGTCTTCTTGATCATCTCTTCGGCGTGAAGCTGCACCCGCGTCGACTCCGGAGGCATACGCTCGCCCTCTTCGTCCTTGGGGCGGTAGGTGCGCGCGATGCCCGCAAGGAGCGCGGGCTTCTGCAGCTGCTGGTAGGCCTCGGTGATGTCGCCGTGCGCGCGGCCCTTCACCGACTTTTCAACCGCGATGATCTGATTCAGCTTCGCCATGGGAGTCCCCTCATGTGTGTTCGCAAGGGCCGCCGGTGTAGCCCCGGCGAACCCTCACGGTCAACCCGCGCCCCGTGTGTGTTATAGGTCCACGCGTGCAACGCAGCGCCACTCCGCTCCCCGCCGCGGGCGTCGTCCTCGCGTTCGTCGCGGCGCTCCTCGCGGCGCAGTGCGCGAAGTCGCAGTGCAACCTCAACTCCGACTGCGGCTATCGGCGGTACTGCGACCGCGACAACCTCTGCCAGACCGACTGCTCCGAAGACCGCGACTGCGCCGAGGGCGTGTGCGACCCCAACGGCCGCTGCGTGAAGGCGCCGCCGCCCGACGCGGCCCCCGACGTCGCGCCCGTCGACGCAGCCCCCGTCGATGCGCCCGTCGACGCGCCGGTCACCCTCGACAGCTTCACGCCCGTCGACAATCCGCCGCCCGCCGATCGTACACCGCCCGTTGACAATCCCCCGCCGATTGACAACCCGCCCCCGGTCGACATCCCGGTCACCCCCGACGGGAGCCGCCCCCGCGCGGCCCTCTTCGACCCCTGCACCGTCGACGACGACTGCCAGTCGGGCGCGTGCGCACGCCCCGCGGCGGGCCGCGCGTTCTGCTCGCGCGCGTGCACCACGCGGCGCGACTGCTTCGACGGCACGCTCTGCGCGATGCCCCCGGGCGCAGCCACGGGCCGGTGCCTCCCCGACGACACGGGCGCCGTGTGCGACCCCCGCGCCGGCGCAGCGACCGCCTGCGCGCGCTTCTGCTTCGGCAACAGCGCGTCGGGCGTCGGGCACTGCACGCGCGAGTGCGCCTCGGGCGCCGACTGCCCCGCGGGCTACGCGTGCTCGAGCGTGAGCGGCACCTCGGTGTGCGTCGAGGTCGAGCGCCGCTGCAACCGGGCCTCGGAGTGCCCGTCGAACTTCTGCCTCGGGCCCGCCACGTCGGCGTTTCGCGGCTGCACGTCGCAGTGCCGCACGGCCGCCGACTGCCCGCGACGCATGACCGTGGCCGACGGCTCGGGGCGCCTCGTCGTGCTCCCGCCGTACACGTGCACCACCGTCGAGGGCGTGAACCTCTGCGTGCCGCCCATCGACATTCTCGGCGGCGACGTCGTCGGGAGCGACCCCATCGGCGCCACGTGCTCCGCCACCGGCGCGCCCAACTGTTACAGCGGCGTGTGCGACACGGGCGACGCCACGTCGGCAGCCTCGTGCGTGCAGGGGTGCACGCCGTCGGGCGGGTGTCCGAGCGGCTTTGCGTGCCGCACCTGGCTGCCCGATGGGCCCACCGGCGGGCTCTACCTCGTGTGCCGCCCGGCGGGCTCGGGCGCGCTCGGGAGCACGTGCGCCGTGGCGGCCGATTGCGCCTCGGCGCTCTGCTACGGCTCGGGCGCCACGGGCGTGTGCACGCGCTTCTGCAACGACGGCGTGTGCCCCTCGGGCATGACGTGTACGCCCGTGGGCAACACCGTCGACGGCACCCGCGTCGCGCTCTGCACGCGCTAACTGCGCCAAAGGCTCACACCGCGTTGCGCGAGTCCATTACACTCGCGCGCCATGCGGCTTTCCTCCATTGCGCTCGCGCTCCTTCCGCTCGCGCTCACGGCGTGCGGCGGCGATGAGATCACCGGGTCTGACAGCGGCGCCGACGCGCCCGACGTGACCCCCGACGCCACGCCCGACGTCGCGCCCGACGCGTCCGCGAAGGTGTGCTCCGACAAGGGCCCCACGCAGGAGAGCGTGTACCCCGCCGAGGTGTTCGTCGCGCCCGACAGCAGCACCACGGTGACGCTGCGCACCTCCACCGACCGCTGCGCGCCGCTCGTCGCGGCGACCTCGTCGGACATGCCCGCGGTCGCGCGCGTCGAGGCCGCCACCGTGCGCATCGAGCACGACCAGTCGACGGCGCCCTTCGTGCTCCGCGCGGGCTCGGCGGGCGACGCGACGGTGCGCGTGGGCAACGCCACGGTGCGCATCCATGTGATGGCGCCGACGGTGCCGCCGTGCCCCGTCGACACCGCGGCCGTCACCGGTCGTCTCGCGGCGGGCGCCACCGTGCGCGGCGCCGCGGGCACCGTGCTCGCCAGCGCGAGCGTGGGCGCGCCGATGACCGCGACGCCGACGCAGGTGCCGCCCGTCGAGGTGTCGCTGCGCTGCGCGGCGGATCAGGTGCCGGCCGACTACGTGGCCATCGGGCCCGCGGTGCGCTTCGACCCGTCGACGACGCGCGTGCAGCGAGAGATTCCCTTCACGCTGCCGATCAACCCGTCGCTCGTGCCCGCGGGGTACGAGCTGCAGGTGGAGGTCAGCTACACGTCGCCCGCGTTTCGCACCGCCCACGTGGTGCCCGTCGCCGACGTGCACTTCACGGACGACGGTCGCGCGCTCACGTTCCGCACGCCGCGCCTGGGCACGTGGCAGGCGGTGGTGCGCCGCGGCCTCGGCACGCGCCGCGAGCGCCGTCGCTTCACCTACCACGGCATCGTCGGCGTCTCGATGGGCGCGGCGGGCGCGGCCATGATCGGGTCGCACAACCTCGACCGCTTCGACTTCATCGCGCCCCTCGGCGGCCCCGTCGACTGGAACTACCTCACGAACTACATCCGCAACTATCACACGGGCGGCTTCTGCACCGCGGCCGAGCGCGCGATGGACCCGACGGGCTGCGCCATGGGCACCTCGCTCGCCCGCACGCCGGCGCAGGCGGGTGACATCTACGAGTTTCGTCAGCACTTCGAAGACTGGTACACCCCCGACGGGATGGAGGGGCCCGGCGGGGCCTTCGACCGGCGCTCGTACCTGCAGTTCTTCCGCGACTTCGGGCGCATGTTCGGCAACTCGGTGATGCCGACGAGCGCGGGCGGCGTGCTCCCCCACGGCGTCGAGGCGAGCGAGCTCACGCGCTCCGACGCCGAGCGCTGCGCGAGCCCCGTCACGCTGATGAACTACTTCGACGCGCGCTACAACCCCGACGGCTCGCTGCCCGTGATCACCTTCTGCGACGGCGAGCACCCCGACGGGCACGCGGGCCGGTGGGACGGCGGCCGCGGCACCTATCCCATCGAGGTGACGCTCGCCGTCGACGTGAACCGCAACGGCCGCCGCGACGCGGGCGAGCCCGTGCTCATGCAGCCCATGGAGCCCTACCGCGACGTGGGCGCCGACGGCCTCCCCTCGACGATGGAGCCCGGCTACAACGCCAGCACCAACCCCGACCCTGCGGGCGACGACTACGACCGTCAGTTCAACCCCGGCGGCCTCGAGGGCAACTACGTGCGCGACGAGGCAGAGCCCTACGACGACGTCGGCGTCGACGGCATGGCGTGCCCGACGGGTCGCACGTGCCCGCACGATGTGGGCGAAGGCAACGGGCGCTTCGACATGCTCCCGGGCGCGCGGCGCTTTCTCGACGTGAACCCCCGCACGCACCTCGTCGCGGCGACGCCCGCGCAGCTGCAGCGCACCGAGTTCTGGATCGACGGCGGCGTGCGCGACCTCTTCCTCCTGGGGCTCGTGTCGAACCACTTCGCGGGCGCCCTCGCGCAGCGCGGCCGCGACGTTCACTACTTCAACAACTTCGCCTCGCTGGGCGCCGAGCGCGTCTCCGAGTCCGACTGGCCCTTCACCACCCTCGACTGGGCGCGCATGCCCGGCCACGTGATGCTCCGCTACGGCTCCGTGGACGCCAACACCACCGAGCTCGTCAACGGCGACGGCGGCCACGTGGGCACCGCGGGCCAGGCCGCGAACCGCTTCTTCGGCGCCTTCTTCTGGATGGCCGGCCGCTGGCCCGGCGGCGACCGCGCGCTCGCGCCCTTCTCGTTCAACCGCGACGACGCGGGCCGCTGCGCCAACGGCTACGCGTGCACCTTCGACTTTCGCTCGGACCGCGCGATGCGCAACGGGCCCGTCAGCGTGTACCTGCCGCCCGGCTACCACGATCCGGCCAACGCCAACGTGCGCTACCCCGTGGTGTTCGTGCTCCACGGCTACGGGCAAGACCCGTCGAACCTCCTGCCCACGGGCTTTCTCGTCGGCAACTACATGGTCGCGCCGCAGAACCCCTCGTGGCAGCGGCCGCAGAAGTTCATCATGGTGTTTCCCGACGGGCGCTGCCGCACCGGCGACGGCTGCGTGCGCGGCACCTTCTACACCGACTCGCCCGTCGGCAACGCGCAGATGGAGTCGTACTTTCTCGACCTCTACGACTTCGTCGACCGCACGTACCGCACGAAGGCGGCCGAAGAGGTCGAAGTAGTACGGTAGTCTCAGCGCGGTGAACCCCCTCCCCCGCCGCGGCGTTCTCGGCGTAGCCCCCGACCCGCGCGCCTCTCACGTACTCATCACTGCACTCGCTCCGATGGGGCCCGCGATGCGCGCGGGCCTCTCGGTGGGCGACGTGGTGCGCGCCGTCGACGGCGCCCCGGTGCGCGACGCCGAGGCCTTTCGCGCGGCGCTCGCGCCCTTGTGCGAGGGCGAGCGCGCGGCCCTCACGGTCGAGCGCCACGGGCGCGAGCGCGTCGTCGAGCTCGTGGCCGACGCGCGCCCCGCCGAGCGCTACGAGGGCCTCGCGGTGCGCCTCGGCGAGGCTGCCCATGGTGACGTTCGGCTGCGCACCCTCGCGGTGTCTCCGCGCGGCGAGGGCCCGTGGCCGTGCGTGTATTTCGTTCAGGGCTACGGCTGCGGGAGCGTCGAGCGCCCCGCGGGCGCCACCGCGCGCGACGCGCTGCGCGGCCTCGTCGAGGCCCTCGCGCGCAGCGGGCTGTGCGTGTGGCGCGTCGAGAAGCGCGGCGTCGGCGACAGCGAGGGGCCGCACTGCGCCGACGCGTCGCTCGACGACGAGTACGGCGACTTCGCGGCGGGCCTCGACGCCCTCCTGCGCGACGCGCGCGTCGATGCGCGCAACGTCTTCGTGATGGGGCACAGCCTCGGGGCGCTGCACGCGCCGCGGCTCGCGATGCACGACCGGCGCGTGCGAGGTGTGGCGCTCTACGGCGGCGGCGTGCTCCCGTGGAGCGAGTACCTCGTCGAGAGCGTGCGTCGCCAGGGCGCGCTCGCGGGCACGGCGCCCGCGCGCGTCGAACACCTCGCCGACGCGATGGCGCGCTTCGCCCGCGCGGTGCTCGTCGAGGGGCGCTCGCTCGAAGAGACCTTCGCCGCGCAGCCCGACCTCGCCGCGATGCGCGCCGAGCTCGGCGTCGATGCGCGCGGGCGGCTCCACGAGCGGAGCGTCGAGTACTGGCGCGCGGTGCAGCGCGCAGACTTCACGGGCCCGCTCGCCGCGGCAGGCGTCGCGACGCTCGCGCTGTGGGGGAGCGCCGACTGGCTCTCGTCGCGCGACGAGCACGAGGCCCTGGCGCGCGCGGCGGGCGGGCGCTGCGCGGTGGTGAAGGGCGCCGACCACGGGTTCTTCGCGCACGCCACCGAGGCCGACTCGTACGCGGCGCGGTGGAGCGGGCGTTACTGCGAGGCCGTGGGCGACGCGCTCGCGCGATGGGTCGCGACGGCGCGCGCGTGACGCGCATCTGAATCGGCGATGGCACGACGCGCGATGGTGTGGTTTCGCAGAGACCTCAGGGTGCACGACAACACGGCGCTCGACGAGGCGGCGAAGCGATCGACCGATGGGCTGGTGGCGCTCTGGGTGGTGTCGCCCGCCGAGTGGCGCGCGCACGACGACGCGCCCGCGAAGGTCGACTTCTGGCTGCGCAACCTGCGCGCGCTGGCGGCGGAGCTCGCGGCGCGCAACATCCCCCTGCGGGTGGTCGCGGTCGAGAAGGCGAGCGAGGTGCCCGCGGCGGTGCTGCGCGAGGCGCGCGCGTGCGGCTGCGACGCCGTGCACTGGAACCGCGAGTACGAGGTCGACGAGGCCCGCCGCGACGCGCGCGTGACGCAAACCTGCGAGGCCGAGGGCGTCACCGTGCGCTCGTACGACGACCGCGTCGCGGTGCCGCCGGAAGACGTTTCGACCGAGCAGGGCGGCAAGTACACGGTGTTCACGCCCTTTCGTCGGCGTTGGTACAAGGCCCTCGCCCAACGCGGCTTCGCGCTGCGCCCCGCTCCGCCCGTACAGCCCCCCGTCGCGGTCGAGAGCACGCCGGTGCCCGCGCGCGTCGAGGGCTTCGCGTCGCCCCTCGCCGACGCGCTCTGGCCTGCGGGAGAGGCCTACGCGCAGGCCCGCCTCGCGCACTTCGCCGACGCCACGCTCGCGCACTACCACACGCAGCGCGACCTCCCCGCCCTCGACGGGACGAGCGCGCTCTCGCCCTACCTCGCAGCGGGTGTGCTCTCGGTGCGCCAGTGCCTCGCGGCGGCGGCGGCGCGCAACGAGGGCTTCGTCGACGTGGGCGCCAGCGGGCCCGTCACGTGGGTCTCCGAGCTCGCGTGGAGGGACTTCTACCAGCACGTGATGGTGGCGTTTCCGTGGGTGTGCAAGGGCCGCGCGTTCAAGGCCGACACCGAGGCCGTGGCGTGGCGCCGCGACCCCGACGGCTTCGCGCGGTGGTGCGAGGGGCGCACGGGGTATCCCCTCGTCGACGCGGCGATGCGTCAGCTCGTGGCCACGGGCTGGATGCACAACCGCCTGCGCATGGTGACGGCCATGTTTCTCTCGAAGGATCTGCTCGTAGACTGGCGCGAGGGCGAGCGCTTCTTCATGCGTCACCTCGTCGACGGCGACCTCGGCGCCAACAACGGCGGCTGGCCGTGGTCGGCCTCGACGGGCACCGACGCGCAGCCGTACTTCCGGGTGTTCAACCCGTCGAGCCAGTCGCGGCGCTACGACTCCGACGGGGCCTTCATTCGGCGCTTCGTCCCGGAGCTGGCGACGGTGTCGCTGGCGGCGCTGCACGAGCCCGAGCGCATCACCGCCGAGGTGCGTCGGCTCACGGGCTACGCGCCCCGCGTGGTCGACCACGACGCGGCGCGGGTGCGCGCCATCGAGGCCTTCAAGGGGCTCGCGCGCGGCGCTTGACACGCGGGGCCGCGTGGCTCGCAATGCGCCGCCATGAAGTCATCTCACGACGAGCTGGTAGCGCGGCGCGAGGCGCGCACGCAGGGCCTCGCGGTGCGTCCCGACGTGCTCACCACGCGCTTCGCGGCGCGGGTCTCGGAGGTCGAGCCCGACCGGGCCGTGCTGGTGCTCAAGGCGGCGTGCGAGATTCTTCTCCGGCGCATGCGCGAGCTGCACCCCGCCACCACGCTGCGCATGGCGGCGCTCGACATCGGGCGCGACGCGACGGCCAAGGGGCGCGACGACCTCGCCACGCGCGTCGACGCCGAGCTCGAGACCACCCTCTCGAACGACATGGACTGGTGGAACCGCGCGCAGCTCTCGGCCGCGGTGAGCGTGCTGGCGCGCACCCTCGCGATCGAGGCGCGCAAGCAGAAGCCCGTGATCGAGGTGGTGTTTCAGCAGCCCGTGGCGCTCGTGCGCGAGCCCGAGCGGTACCGCGCCGAGGTGCTGCGCCGCTGGGTGGGCCGCAGCAAGGAGCTCGCGGCCCTCGCCCAGAGCGAGAAGGCGCCGCTCTACCTGGTCGAGTGCGCGCCGCCCGGCGACGTGCAGCAGCACCCCGTGTCGGTCGACGAGGTGCGCCTCTCCATCGACCTGCACGGCGCCCTCGACGTGGTGCGCGACGGCTAACGCGAGCGGCGCGCGGGGCTCCACGCGAAGGGCCTCGCGGCGGCCTCGACCACGGTGTGGGCGTAGGCGCTCGAGGTGATCCACGCGCGCAGCGTGGCGTCGAGGGGCGCGCACATGCGCGGGGCCGGCCACGTCCACGGGGCGCCGTCGAGGGTGACCTCGCGGCGCGCGATGGCCCACGAGGCGTCGCGGCGCGAGCGGCCCGCGGTGGCCTCGCGGAGCGCCAGCAGCGCGCCCTCGTCGCGGGGGTCGACGGGGCGAAACCACGGGTGGTACATCCACGCGAGGTGGTAGTGCGCGGGCACGGCGAGCACGGCCGCGAAGCCCATGCACGACGCGCCCGCGAGGGCCATTTCGATCACGGCGCGCGCGAGGCCGAGGCCCGGTCGCGCCTGCCCGGGGAGCGCGGCGTCGGGCAGCGCGGCGTCGGGGTTCTCGATGGTGAGCCAGCCGATCGAGAGCGCTTCGGAGCCCGTCGGGAGTGCGACGGGGCCGAGGCGGTCGAGCTTGAGGCGCGAGGCCACGAGCTCGCCCACGCGCCGCGCGGGCTCGCCGTCGTACACGGTGAGGTGGTGCTCGAAGGGGTCGGCGAGGTCGAAGGTGACGCCCACGCGCGAGAAGCCGTGGCGCGCGAGCGCGGCGAGGAGGCCGTGCGCCTCCATCGCGGCGAGCAGGCCGTCGGGGCTGTAGATGCCGAGGAAGCGCGACGAGCCGCGCGCCTCGCGGTGCAGGAGCGCGACGTCGTCGTCGGTGAGGGGGGCTTCGGGGCCCGCGCGGCGCTCCATCGCGAGGGCGCGGGCGCGGCGGAGGCTCGATGCGCGCGGGCCGCGCAGGGGGTGACGCGCGCGGTACATCCACGCGCCCACGGTCTCTTCGAGCGCGTCGACGGGGGCCATCACGGCGATCGTAGGGCCCGACGACCCCGATGGCGACGGCCGATCACTCGCGGCGAATGGACTGATCGAAGAGCACGAGCCCGTCGGTGTTGGCGAACCACACGCGGTTCTGCGCGTCGACGGCGATGTCGTTGAACTCGCCGGCGGGGAGGCCCTCGGCGCTCCCGATGCGGGTGAAGTGCTGGCCGTCGTAGCGCCACACGCCGCGCGGACCGGCGCCCCAGAGGTTGCCCGTGTTGTCGACGGCGAGGGCGGTGGCGCGGGGCACCGAGCTGGCGCCGTCGATGGCGAAGTTGAAGCGCTCGCCCGTCCACGTGCCGAGCCCCTCGGCGGTGACGAAGAAGAGGCGGTTGTTGAGCGCCTTGACCACGTCGCTCACGAGGTCGCCCTGCACGCCTTCGGCCTCGCGGTAGCGGCGCACCTGGCCGTTGGGGGCGATGCGCACGGCGCCTTCGAGGCCCGCGAGCCACGCGTTGCCCTCGGAGTCGAAGTCGGCCGCGGTCACGTCGCTCGGCGCGCGCGCGCTGCCGTTCTCGCCGCCGGTGGCGGGGATGTTGTCGTTGAACTGGATGGTGTTGGGGCTGTCGGGGTCGAGCACGGCCACGCCGAGGTCGCGCGCGCCGTTGCTCCCGCCGTCGACGGGGAGCACGCGGATGCCCACCCAGAAGCGCCCGCGCGAGTCGGCGGTGAGAAACTTCGCGTCGACGATGCCCGGGCCGTAGGTCTCGATGCCGCCCGCGAGCACGCGGCGCCACTGGAGGCCCTCGAGGCGGTACCCGCGGAGCACGTTGGAGTCGCCCACGCGAGCGAGCGCGATGCCCGTGGTGCCGCGCGACCAGAACATGAGCGGGCGCACCTGCGGGTCTTCTTCGAGCTCGACGCGCGTGAAGGTGCGACCGTCGTAGCGAACGGCGCCGCCGTCTTCGCCGACGAGCCACACGTTGCCGCGGTTGTCGGTCGCGAGCGAGAGCGCGCGGCGCTGCATGGCGAGGTCGTGCGTGCGGAAGTCGGTGGCGGTGACGCCCTCGCGCGACGCGATGCGCGACACGCCGAGGCCCGTGCGTACGGCGTACACGTCGCGGCCCGCGACCTCGATGGTGACCGTGCTGCTCGGGATGCGACCCGCCGCGGCGGGCATGAGCCCGAAGGTCGGCGCATCGATGGTGGGCCCGTTCTGCGGCGCATCGATGGGAAAGCCCACCGGCGGAATCTCGCGCAGACGAATGGGCGGCGCGGCCACGGCGGGAGCCGGAGCGCCCGCGTCGCCGGTCGCAGCGGGCGCGCTCGCGTCACTGGCCGGGGCGCTCGCGTCGCTCGCAGCGGCAGGCGCGATGCCCGCGTCGCTCGCAGCGGCGGGCGCGATGCCCGCGTGGGCGGTTCCGCCACCGTCGACCGCGGCCGAGGGCGCGGCACCCGCATCGCCCGTCGTCG
>CAISKJ010000536.1 GCA_903885885.1 uncultured delta proteobacterium | reverse complement strand
TATCACCCTCGACGACCTCGAGACGGCCCGGCGCTACCTCGACGCGTTTGCGGCCCGCTACTCGGCCGCCATCGCACCGGCGCTCGCGGCGTTCACCGCATGGGTGCGCGAGGTCGGCGCCGTCGAAGCGCCGCTCGTGTCGGTGCAAGACGCCGTGCGCGCGGCGGCGCATCTGCTGGCCGACGATCTCCTCGAGGCAATCGAAGTCGACCCCGAGCACCTGCCTGACTCGGTGCTCGTGGCGGCCGCCGGCGCGATCGCCGACGTGGCCCGGTCGACGGCGCCGCCGCTCGAGTGGCGCTCGGTCGTGCTCGCGCGCGCCAACCCCGGCCGCGCCGCCGAGCTCGGGCGCGCCTCGCGGCTCCTCGACCTCCTGTGGCGCGGGATCGTGTCGAAGGTCCCCACGGGGGGGCGCATCGACGAGCAGAGCGGCGAGCGCGCCGTCACCCTGGTGTTCATCAACCCCGACCTCATGGCGGCGCTGTCGCACGAGGGCCCCGTGGTGATCCTCGACGCCAACGCCGCGCTTCACGTGCCCGCGATTGCCAAGGTGCTCGGGCACGCCCCGCGCCTCGTCGAGGTCGCGGTGGCCGACGGCGCGCCCATCCGGCGGACGATCCTCGCCACGGGTAGCGCGACGAAGCGTGCGTGGATGCCGCGTGGCGTACCCGACTGGTCGGCGATCGTACCGGCGCTACGTGCGGCCCTCGCGTGGGTGAACGAGGACACCTCGACGCACAAGGTCGCGTTGATCGTCCCGAAGGAGGTGCACGTGGGGCTGGCGTACGCGCTCCGGAGCGAGGCTCCCGAGACGGCGCGGCTCGTGAAGGACTCCCGCGTACCGAAGAAGGTGCTCGACAGCGCGCACACAGCGCTCGCTCCGGTGCTCGCGACCTTCGCCGGGCAGATCATCACGGGCCATTACGGGGCCCTCGAAGGGCTCAACCACATGGCCGACTGCGACGCGACGATTACGCTCATCGACCCGCGGCCGAACCTCGGTGACGAGATGATCAAGGCCGAGTACCTCGGGCTCGACATCGACGGCCGCCTCGACGCCCTCGCCTCCGCCGAGCTCGAGCAAGCCCACGGGCGCCTTCGAACGATTCACCGCCAGCGCGTGGGGCGGCAGCTCCACGTGGGCGGCGTCGTGCCTTCGGGCTGGCGCGACGTCGAGGTGCGAGTCCTGCCCGGTGGGCGGCCGCGCAACGGCGGCAGCACCATGGGCGGCCCGCCGATGCGTGAAGCTCGGGAGCGGGCGGGCATGGGCGTGCGAGACCTCGCGCGGTTCCTCCGCGTCAGCCCCTCGACGGTCACCCGCTACGAGTCTGGTGAGCGCGCGATCCCAACGGATGTCGCCGATGCTGTCCTCACCCTCACCCAAAGTGTTCCCGAAACCCCCAGTAAGAAGTCTCTCTATCTGGGGGTTTCGGGAACACCAAATGTTCAGTACCCGACTAGAGGGGGTTTCGGGAACACCCCCGTAGAGGGGGTTTCGGGAACACCCCGCAACGAAAGCGCCCCGGCGACCGCGCGAAAAGCCCGGCGAATCGACCTGGTGGCGTTGCTGGGCAACGACCCCGTGCCGTCGGCGCCGCCTCTGCGCGCCGTCAATGCTCGATAGGAGAACTGACGACCATGAGCGACACCCCGAAGCATCTGCACCTGCTGCTCGGCGACGAGTACCCCAACCTCCGGGCGAGGCTGCCCGATGGCGCGGAACCCGAGGGCGACACCTACCGCGACGTCTGGGACGCCTACCTCGAAGCGAACGAGAGCACGGGGGCGGGCCTCGACAGCGACGAGGTGCGTCTCGACATGGAGGGCGTCAGCCTCGAGGAGGCGCAGCGGGCCCTCGGCATCGTGATCGGTCTGCTGTCGCGTGCCGGGTACACGCTCACGGTGCGATCGGTGGAGCGCCCGTACGCCAGCGGCGATGACGAGGAGCAGCCGCCCGAACCGATGGGTGACGCGTGAGCGATGACTCGCCGTGCCTCGCCGTGACCCAATGCTGCGCACCCACCGTGGCCCTCGTAGAAGCGCTGCGGGAGCCTCGCCGGTGCCCGGTGTGCCAGCGACACCACGCGGCCGACCTCGACGTCACGCTGGTGCGCCAGCGGCCGCCAGTGCCCCGCCGTCCGGGGCTCGACCTGCGCGATGGCGACGTGCCGGCCCCGAGCCGCCCCCGCGAAGCTGCGCCGGTCGAGGGGCGAGGGCACGACCAGGTGCGCGCGCTTCTCTGCGAGCTGCGCCCCGACCGTGGGGGGCCGTTCGGGTGGGGTGTCGCCGCGCAGCCGCCGGAGCTCGACGAGCCGACGCTCGGGGCCCTGGCGAACCGCATCCGCGTCCAATGCACCGAGGAGGTGCCGTGGATCCTGCCCGGCGCCTTCGCGAGCGCAGCGCAGACCGTGCGAGGGGCCATGATCGCGCGACTGCTCGAGCTCACGGTCGACCGCCTCACCGACGAGGCGGCGCGCGCGCAGGGCGACGCCGTGCTGTCGGCGAGGGCCTCGCTGCGGGGGGCTCGTGCCCTCGTGTGGCTGCAGCGTCGTGGCACGCTCGCGTGGGGTCTGGATGTGCTTCACCACCAACTGGCCCACACGCTCAGCGACGAGGCGCGGCGCGCACGGTGGCGCTCTGCGGGGGCCGGTGCAGCGCGCGGCGCCGTGGTGTGGGGGGCGAGCTGCGTCGATCAGGCGATTTCGGTCTGGGAGATGTTGACGCCC
>CAISKJ010000535.1 GCA_903885885.1 uncultured delta proteobacterium | reverse complement strand
CCGGGAGCGTGCGCGCCGCGCGCACCGCCGTGTCGCTCATGGCATCTGGAAGGAGGCGACGAGGTCGTCGAAGCGCGCGCGCGCGGCCTCGACGGTGGCGCGGGGGCCCGTCATCTTGAAGAACCAGGGGCCCTGGTCGGTCTCGACGATGGCGCCGAGCATGCCCCAGTTTTCGCGCGAAGGCGGCGGCGCTGCGCCGGGCATTCCCATCGCGCCGCCGAAGCGGCCGAAGCGCTCGGTGAGGTGCACCCGGAGGCCGTGCACGGTGCGATCGGTGGTGGGGGGAGGCTCCGCGGGCGCGGCCCCCTCCTGCGCGAACTGACCGTGCCAGCGGCGCACGTTGTCGTCGACGGAGCCGCCCTGGCCGGCGCCGAAGTAGAACACGGCGACCTCGGCGTCTTCGGAGCCCGCGGGGCCCGGCACCGCGTACTGCGCGCGGCGCATCGACGACGAGGGCTGCGTGCGGCGCCAGCCGACGGGGTCGGTCCACCGGAGCTCGCGCGCGGGCTGAGCGGGGGCCTCCATCGCGGGCTGGCCCGCGGGCGCGTGGCCCATGGGCGGGTGGTTGGGCGGGAGCCCCTGCGGCGACGACGGCTGCGCCGCGGTCGTGGGCGGCGGGAGGGGTGTGGGCTCGGGCGCGCTGTTGCGGCACGCGGCCGCGAGCGCGAGGCTGATCGTGAGGGCGATGTGCTTGTGCATGGACCTGTGCGTTGGATGTCAGCGGGGGGGAATCTGAAGCGTGCGCGGCGCGATCCAGTAGATGTGACCCTGCTGATCGTCGGTGAAGAAGAGGCGCCCGTCGGGGGCGAAGGCGACGTCGGCGACGCGGCCTTCGTTGGGCGTGCCGCGGCCCCAGCCGCCGAGAAACACCGTCGCGGCGTCGCCCATGAAGGCGTGGGTGGTCGGGTTGACGGGCGCCCAGTTGATGCCCGTGTTGTTCCACGACCCCACCTGGCCGTGGAGTCCGATGAACACGCCGTTCGCGTAGGGGGCGGGCCACATGCCCTTCTCGAAGTCGTGTCCGAAGGGGGTATAGCCCACCGGGAAGCCGACGAGGCTCGGCGTGACGCCCGCGCACGACACGCGGCCGCCGCCGTTGGCGGGCGACGGGAGGTTTACGTCGTAGCAGCAGGGGTAGCCGTAGTCTTGACCGTCGGCGATGCGAACGATCTTCTCGCGGCCGGGGGCCGTCCACCCGTCGTCGGTGAGCTCGGCGGCGTAGCAGCCCCACGCCTGGCAGCGCATGTACATCGGGTTGCGGAAGCCCTGCGCCACGGTCTGCCCTTCGAGCGGCGGCGTGGTGTCGGTGGGCGCGTTGCGGATGCGAAGCACGGCGCCCTGACGCGGCTGCGTGTTGGGGCACACGAAGAGCCCGTAGTTGCCCATCGTGACGTAGAGCGATCCGTCGGGCCCCGCGGCGAGGGTGTGGGTGAAGCGAACGGCGCCGGAAAGGTCCGCGACGCGCTCGGGCGTCGTGCCCGTCGGTACCACACGATCGCGGGCGCCGAAGGGCACACGAAACACGTTGTTCTGCGAGGTGAAGTAGAGGTGGTCGCGGTGAAAGAGGATACCATGCACATCGTCCCAGCCCTCACGCTCGACGACGCTGCCCGCGTCGGGGCGCTCCTCGCGCCACGTCAGTGGGAGGTTGCTCGCGTTGGCGTAGATGCCGAGGTCGTCGGCGACCTGATCGCGGTTCGCGTCGGGGACTGCATTGACCCCAAGGTTGTCGGCGACACCATCGCGGTTATCGTCGGGGGCGACGACGATCGCGCCGATGCCCGGGCCCGTTCCACCAGGGCCGCCCCGACTCCACGAGGAGATGAAGAGGTCGCCAGCAGGCGAGAATTGGATCACGCGCGGGTGTGCGAGCCGCCCGTAGCGTCGAATGCAGAAGCCATCCGGGAGGGTGACGCCGCGGACCTCGGCGTCGGGACCCATCGGGAGGTCGCACCACGTCGTGCCCGGCGGAACATCGATCGGGGTCGTGTCGCGCTGCGTGTCCCGCGGCACATCGACGACATCGGCCGCGTCGACCGGGCCCACGTCGGGCCGATCGATCGTCGACGCATCGGGGCGATCGACGATGGCGCTGTCGAGCACATCGGCGTCGGGGACGTCGGTGGCCGGTGTTGGCGGCGCCACAGGGTCTGAACAGGCCGAGATGAGCGATCCACACACCGCGAGGAGGGCCACGTACGAGAAGCGACTCATAGACGTCGGTACTTAGCGCAGGATCAACGCGCGTTTCCACCCCCGTCACTGCGAAATGTCTTCGCGGTCGAAGCGCCGTTTGCGCGAAACAACGCTGGACTGGCTAGCGACTACGAACGCAGCGAAGCCCCGTTAGAGCCATCGGGGAGACGGACGCGTAGTTTGCTCGAGACGCTGACCGCGGCCACGTGACGTTGAACGAGCCGCCGCGCGCTACTCGGATGCCGGTTCCTGCGCTCAGGCACAGCGGGTTCGTCTGGCGCGGCATGGACCAGCACATCGTGTCGGAGTACGGCGCGAACGTGTCAGCGGTCCACTCGTCGACGTTGCCTGCGAGGTCGAACACGCCGCCCTGCCCGGTGAAGCTCCCCACGCGCCGCGTGAGACCCATATCGACTCCGGTGCAGCCCTGCACGTGTGCGCGGCCGCACAGCGCACTCGCATCGTCGCCCCAGGGGAAGATGCGCCCCGGCACCAACGCCTCGTCGGGCACTGCGCGCCCACGCGCGACGTACTCCCACTCCGCCTCGGTCGGGAGCCTGCCGCCGTCCCACACGCAGAACTCCAGCGCCGTACGCCACTCGATGCAGTTGATCGGGTGGGCGTCGCGGGTGCCCGTGGTGCGGTTCCAGTTGCAGCTCGGTCCTGATCCCATCTGCTGAGGCTCGTTGCCCGGCGTGTCCCACGCGATCGAACGCCCGCCGGGATAGGCCACCGGACGCGCCCGGTTCGACGCGCCGCCGTCGGCCATGCGCGCGTTCCAGAACACCCGAAACCGCGCCACGGTGACCTCGAAGGCGTCGACCGCGAAGGAGCTCACGGTGATCATCGGCTGCACGGGCGACCCCTGCGACGCGCACCCCGGCGGGTCTGCGCTCGACCCCGTGCACGCGGTGTCCGAGCCCATCGAGAACGTTCCGCCCGCGATCTCGACGAGGCCGCAGCCCACGGTGCCCGCAGTCACACAGCTCCGTTGCTCGGGCACGCACGCGCCGCCCGCGCACGCGCCGCTGCGGCACACGCCCCCGCAGCGCCCGCAGTTGGCCGCGTCGGTCATCAGGTTGCGACACGCGCCGCCGCAGTCGGTCTGCCCTGCGGCACACGCGCACGTCCCGCTGACGCACGCTCCGCTCGCGCAGGCGCGACCGCACAGGCCGCAGTTCGACGGGTCCGTCGCGAGGTTGCGGCACAGGCCGCCGCACTCGTTTCTCGCCGTCGCGCACTCGCACGCGCCGCTCGCACACACCTGATCGGCGCGGCACGTGCGCCCGCAGGCGCCGCAGTTGAGCGGGTCGTCTTGCACGCCGCGACATGCGCCGCCGCAGTTGCGCTCGCCGGCGCCGCAGACCACGTCGGCGGGCGCGTCGAACACATCGGCGACATCGCTCGCATCGACAACATCACTCGCATCAGCGGTGTCACTCGTGTTGCTGACATCACTGGCATCGATCACGTCGACGACATCGATCACGTCGACGACATCGCTCGCATCGATGACATCGGGCGCGTCGAGCGGCGTCAGGTCAATCGTCGCGTCGGAGGCGTCGGTGACGGGGCACGTGTCGCGCAGCGTGCACGGCGTGAAGTCGACCTCGGG
>CAISKJ010000534.1 GCA_903885885.1 uncultured delta proteobacterium | reverse complement strand
CCGCCTCTGGCTCTGCGCCGACGTCGACCACCGCAACGCCCCCTCCCTCGTCGCCCGAGTCCGCGCGGTGACTCGCTGCGCGCCCGCGTGCGTGTGGCTCCGGAGCCCGCACGGATGGAGCGCGCGCGCCCTCCTCGAGATCGCCTACGCGCTGCGAGAGCACACGCTCGATGGGGGCAGCACGCTCTTCATCGGCGATCGCCTCGACGTGGCGACGCTCGTCGGCGCCGACGGGGTACACCTGCCCGAGCGGGGCTTGCTCCCCTCGACGGTGCGCGCGACATCGAGCCTGCGGGTCTCCGTCGCCACCCACGACGCGCGGGGTGTTACCGCGGCCGCCCCCTACGCGAACGTGCTTGTGGCAAGCCCCTTCGGCGTCGTCGAGGGCAAGAACACGCCCCTCGGCCGCGCGGGCTTCGCGGCGCTGCGCGCGATCGCGCCGACGCGCCCCTTCGTCGCGCTCGGCGGCATCGTCACGGCCGACGACGCGCGCGCGGCGATCGCCGCCGGCGCCGACGGCGTCGCGGTGCGCAGGGCGCTGCTCGACGCGCACGATCCGCTCGCTGCGTGCGTCGAGATCGCACGCGCGCTCCCCGCAGGATGGTTGACCGAACGCGCCGACGGTGCGAACACCTCGCGCGACGCATGAGCACCACCCTCGCCCGCCTCGCGCTCCCGCTGGCCGCCGCGCTCTCGCTCGCGCCCGCGATCGCAACGGCGCAGACCGACCCGCGCTACTTCAACCAGATGCGCGCCGAGCTGCAGGCGATGGGCCTCGCAGCGCAGTGCGCGGCCGTGAGCGCGCAGGTGGGCGCCTGCCGCGTGGTGGCCAGCGCGCAGACCGCGCCCGGCGCCCCTGCGGCGGCAACGGCGCGGCGCTACGCGCTCGTGCTGGAGTACAACGACCAGACCGACACCGTGTACGCGTACCTCGATCGGTACGCGACGCTGCGCGCCGAGGCGCCCAACGCGGGCGCCGTGTTTCGCCGCATCGCCGAGATGAACTGGGAGATGCTCGTCGGCAAGTTCGAGTGGTCGCCCCGCACCGGCGAGGTGCGCCTCGGCGCGGTGATGAACACCGACTCCAACTTCGACCGCCGCGCCTTCCGCGGCGTGGTGCGCGCGCTCCTCCGCCTCGGCGACCGCTACGCCGAAGAGGTCTCGCACCTCACGGGCGCGCCCGTCGGCGAGGCGTCCCCGGTGGCGCCTGCCGCCCCCACGGCCGCTGCAGCGCCTGCCGCCCTCCCCGCCGGCGCGCAGGGCATGACGCCGATTCCGACGCCCGCCCCGCACTGACCGATCGAGGCCCTCAGCGACCGCTGAGCGGCGTACGAAACACGACGAGGGCGGTGTCGTCACCGAGCGCCGAGACGCGCCCCGCGGCGGCGCCCCACTGCATGCGCCCGCCGTTCTCGTCGAAGGTGAACGTCGCGCTCCCATGGCCCGCCGCGAGGCGCGCATCGAGGTCGCGCGGCACGCGCGGGAGCAGCGAGTCGGGCACCAGAAAC
Organism: uncultured delta proteobacterium; assembly: GCA_903885885.1. Classification (GTDB taxonomy): domain Bacteria; phylum Myxococcota_A; class Polyangia; order Polyangiales; genus CAISKJ01. The sequence continues at coordinate 3,282 of CAISKJ010000534.1, read as the reverse complement.
GCCGCCGCCACGTCGTTGTCGCGCGTGCCCGATGGAATGATCCGCCCGCCGTGCCAGAAGCCCACATAGAGCTGCGCGCGGTCGTGCGCGGTGCGAAGGTTCAGCAGCTCGCGCACGGCCTTCGAAAGCCTCCCGTAGGTGATCGCGCCGACCACGGCCCCGGTCACCGCGCCGCCTTCGGCCGCGCGCGTCGGTTGCGCCGACACGAGGTACACGCGCGGCGCCTGCCCCTCGCCCGAGGCGAGCTCACCGACGCAGTGCCCGCCGTTGCCCTGGAGCGCCGCGCGCACGCACGGAAACGCCGCGCCGAGGTCCTTGCCCGGGAGGTAGTCTTGATCGGGCGCGCGGTCGCCCGCGATGCCCTTCCCGTCGACGCCCACGGCCGCGAGAAACCACGTGGGATACAGCGTGAGGTCGCGCCCCACCTCGGTGTGGTCGTCGTGCATGTCGTGCCAGAGGCGATTGCGCACGCGCGCCACGTTGCCCGGCTCGGCCACCGCAGGGCCCATCTCGCGCGCCGCCTTGGCCATCACCTCGTCGAAGCCGCGCGTAAGCCGCTCGACGCCCTCGCGCCCCTCGACCACGTGCTCCGCGGCCTTCGCGGCCGCCGCACGCCCCACCGCCGGGTCGGGGGCCTTCTCACAGCCCGTGACGACACCGAGAACCATCATCGCTGCCCAGACCGTTCGTGTGCTCATGGCGTCGCCGACACCTTCTCCATGCGACATGTTTCGCCCTCGAAAGCGCGAGGAGCGACTCACCAGCTGTCCTGCGGACGAATGCACTCACCGAGCGAGCCCGCGCGGCCGCAGCGCGCGAATGTGCAGGCGCGCCCGTCGCCGCCCACGGTGATGTCGCCCACGCGCCACAGCGGGTTGCCGCTCGACCCCCCGGAGCCCGAGAGGCTCACGCGCTCGCTCTCGAACACCACCACGCCGCCGCAGTAAACGCGCACCGCGACGGGCGTCGCCTCGCTGCCGCTGAAGTAGTGAACGCCCACCGCGAAGCGCGAGCCCGGCGCCGCGCGCGTCACGTTGATGTTCTCGGGCCCGGGGAGGTCGCTCGTGTGGTCGACGTCGAGCTGAGGGTTGTTGATGGCCCCCATCGGATCCCACTCGAGCACGCCGTCGGGGCACAGCATGCCCACCGTGCGGTCGCAGCGGCAGTTGGCGTAATAGCAATCGGCGTTCGATGGCGCGTTGCTCGCCCATCGGCCGCCCGAGCGCGACAAGTCGGTGAGGTGCAGGTCGATGTCGATGCCGCCGCCCTCGGCGTTGCACGATCGGCAGGAGCGATCGAGGTTCCACACCACCTCGACGCGAATGGCCTCGTCGGAGCGGGCGAACGCGCGGGTCGTGCACGAGGCGCTGTTGCCCCGATTGTTCGAAGCGGTGAAGCGCCACACGAAGGTGCCGGCCACGTCGAACATGAAGCCCGCAACACGCGCGTCGGGCGTCGTGAGCGCCCCGGTGCTCGTCGAGGGGCGCTGCTCGACGGTCCATCGGTAGGTGAGCGGGAGCCCCAGCCGCGACGTCGCGACGCCCTCGAGGCGCGTCGTGCTGAACGGCACCGAGGTAATATCCGGCGGGCAGGTCGCGAGCACGTCGGGGTCGACGTGAACCTGCGCGGTGCAGCTGCGCGAGAGACCGCCATCGTCGGTGGCCGTGAGCTGCACCACGTAGTCGCCGAGCGCGTCGCAGCGCATGCGAGTGTCGATCGTACCAGCCAACGGAACGATCATCGTCACACTCGACGTCGGTCGGCGCACGAGCGTCCAGGTGTAGCGCAGCGCGCGCCCCAGCCGCGACGACGCGCGCCCGACGAGCTCGGCCACGTCGCTCTGATAACGCGACTGATCGTTGGGGCACACGAGGTCGATGGCAGCGTCGGCCTCGACCGTGGTCACACAGCTGTCCGAGCGCCCCGCCGCGTCGCTCACGGTAAGCCGCGCGCGCCAGGTGCCCGCCGCCGCGAGGCGCAGGTCGGTGAGCGGCTGCGTCGGCGCCGACAGGTTGGCGCCCAACATCATCAGACCCGCGGGCGCGCTCTCGATCGTCCACACGTACCGCAGCGGGAGCCCGAGCGAGTGCGTGCCGGCACCGCGCAGGGACACGCTCTGCGTCTCGACCGCGCGCTGCGACGCGGGACACACGGCGGCCACGCGCACCATCACGTCAGGCGGTACGACCACGTCGGGCGGGGCGATCACGTCGGGCGGCGCGACCACGTCGGGCGGGGTGATCACGTCGGGCAGCGCGACCACGTCGGGCGGCGCGACCACGTCGGGCGCGGCGTCGAACACGTCGCCGGGCGCGGCGTCGGTGAAGGTGGGCTCGCGCAGCGCGCCGCGGGCGCCACAGGCCGTCAGCGCGTGCGCGGACAGCAGCGCGAACAGGACCGAGAGGAGGCGAAGTCGACCCATCGGCGCGCATCGTACACCAGCGTCGTGAGGTGGCAGACGCGCAATCACGCGAGGGGCGTTGGTGTATCCTCCCGCGCCGTGAGCACCGAACATCACTTTCGATCGAACCTCCGGGACACGTTCTTCAACCTCTTCGAGTTCCTCGACGTGGGGAACAAATCGCTGGGGCGCGAGCCCTTCGACGCGCTCGACGAGGGCACCGCGCGGGCCTCGCTGCAGGCCATCGAGAAGATCTGCTCGCACGAGGTGGCGGCGAGCTTCGGCGACGCCGACCGGAACCCCGCGCACATGACCGACGACGGGCGCGTCGTGCTTCCCGCGTCGTTCATGAAGTCGCTCCAGAGCTTCTTCGACGGCGACTGGCACCGCTTCAGCCTGCCCGTGCACATGGGCGGCGCGGGCGCCCCGCCGACGCTCGCGTGGGCGTCGTTCGAACTCGTGAGCGGCGCCAACGGCGCGGCGAGCTTCTACCTCGCAGGCCCCATGATGGCGAAGTCCATCGACCGCCTCGCCACCGAGTCGCAGCGCGCGCGCTACCTTCCGCAGCTCATCGACCGGCAGTGGAACACCGCGATGGTGCTCACCGAGCCCGACGCGGGCAGCGACGTCGGCGCGGCGCGCGCCCGCGCGGTGCACGTGAAGGGCGACGAGTGGCACATCGAGGGCGTCAAGCGCTTCATCACCAACGGCGACTACGAGGGCCCCGAGAACATCGTTCACATCGTGCTCGCGCGGCCCGAGGGCGCGCCCGTCGGCACCAAGGGCCTGTCGATGTTCCTCGTGCCCAAGTTCTGGGTCGAAGAAGACGGCGCCCTCGGCGAGCGCAACGGCTGGGTCGTGACGCGCCTCGAGAAGAAGAT
>CAISKJ010000533.1 GCA_903885885.1 uncultured delta proteobacterium | reverse complement strand
CGGCCACGGCAAGATTGAAGTCTGGGATATCCTGGACGAAGTCATCAAGGATCATCCCGTCCTCTTGAACCGCGCCCCGACCCTGCACCGTCTTTCCATCCAGGCCTTTCTCCCTGTCTTGACCGAAGGTAAGGCGATCAAGATACACCCCCTGGTGTGCAGCGGTTTTAACGCCGATTTCGACGGCGACCAGATGGCCGTGCACGTGCCCCTCTCGGTCGAGGCGCAGATGGAGACGCGCGTGCTCATGATGAGCACGAACAACATCCTCTCGCCCGCCTCGGGCAAGCCGATCATCAACCCGACGCAGGACATCGTGCTCGGGCTCTACTACATGACCCGCGCGCGCAAGTTCGCGCGTGGATCGCACCGCGCCGACGCCAAGGGCCAGGTTCGGCTCCAGGGCCTGTACGCCTCGATCGAAGAGGTGCGCATGGCCTACGACGCGGGCGAGCTCGACCTGCACAGCGAGATCACCGTGCGCCTCCCCGGCGTGCGCATCACCGACGCGGGCGAGACGCGCTTTCGCTCGGGCGAGATCGTGGAGCGCCCCGACCTCGACGCAGCCAACCGGCTCGCGAAGAAGGTCAACAAGCGCGCCGCCGCGGGCGAGCCCGCGCACATGCGCGTGGAGACCACCTGCGGCCGCGTGCTGCTCGCGGAGGGCCTCGGCGAGACCCTCGGCGGCGAAGAGGCGATGCCCTTCTCGCTGCTGAACAAGGCGATGACCAAGAAGGCCCTCACCGAGGTCATCGACGCCGCGTACCGCGCGCACCGTAACAAGGCCACCGTGCTCCTGGCCGATCGTCTTCGTACCCTCGGGTACGAGTTCGCCACCAAGGCGGGCGTGTCGATCTGCATGGATAACATGGTGATCCCCGCCAGCAAGTACGACCGCGTGCGCGAGTCGCAAGACAAGGTGGCCAAGGTCGTCGAGCAGTACCTCGAGGGCGTGATCACCGACGGCGAGCGCTACAACAAGATCGTCGACATCTGGGCCGAGGTCGCCGAAATCATCGCCAAGGAGATGATGGAGAAGGTTGGCAAGGAGGTCGTGATCGACCCCGTGACCAACAAGGCCGAGAACGTCCCCTCGTTCAACCCGATCTTCATGATGGCCGACTCGGGCGCGCGCGGCTCTCCCGCGCAGATCCGTCAGCTGGCCGGCATGCGCGGCCTCATGGCCAAGCCCTCGGGCGAGATCATCGAGCAGCCCATCACGGCGAACTTCCGTGAAGGCCTCACGGTGCTCCAGTACTTTATCTCGACGCACGGCGCTCGTAAGGGCCTGGCCGACACGGCGCTCAAGACCGCCAACTCGGGCTACCTCACGCGCCGCCTCGTCGACGTGGCGCAAGACGCCGTGATCGCCGAGTACGACTGCGGCACCATGGACGGCATCCCGACCATGAAGCTCGAGGAGGGCGGCGACGTCATCCAGAAGCTCGGCGACCGGATTCTCGGCCGCATCGCGCTGCACCCCGTGGTCGATCCGATCACGGGCGAGGTGCTCGTGAAGGACGGCGAGCAGTTCGACGAGGAGGCCGTTCGTCGCGTCGACGAGGCCGGCATCGAAGAGGTCGTGATTCGCTCCGTGCTCACCTGCGCGGCGCGGCGCGGCATCTGCGCGCTCTGCTACGGCCGCGACCTGGCGCGCGGCTACATGGTGAACATCGGCGAGGCGGTGGGCATCATCGCCGCGCAGTCGATCGGCGAGCCCGGCACGCAGCTCACGATGCGCACGTTCCACATCGGTGGCGCGGCGCAGAAGTCGGTGGCGCAGAGCTCGCTCGTGACCAAGGTCGAGGGCAAGGTGAAGCTCGACAAGGTCGAGACCGTGGTGCGCAACGACGGCACCTCGGTGGTGATGAACCGCCACGGCGAGATCGTGATCGTCGACGCCACGGGGCGTGAGCGCGAGCGCCACCACCTCATGTACGGCGCCGTGCTGCGCGTGAAGGACGGCGCGGAGATCGCCAAGGACAGCACCCTGGTCGAGTGGGACCCCTTCTCGGTGCCGATTCTCACCGAGATCGGCGGCGCCGTGCGCTTCGCCGACCTCGTCGAGGGCGTGACCGTCGAGGAGAAGGTCGACGAGAACACGGGCACGTCGCGCAAGGTGGTGATCGAGTCGAAGGACCCGTCGCTCCGCCCGCGCATCGAGATCCGCGATGCTCACACCGGGCACATTCGCAAGCTGGAGAACGGCATCGAGGGGCGGTACTACCTCCCCGCGGGCTGCAACATCAGCGTGCAGAACGACCAGGTGGTGCAGGCCGGCGACGCGATCGCCAAGGTGACGCGCGAGGCCTCGAAGACGAAGGACATCACGGGCGGTCTGCCCCGCGTGGCCGAGCTCTTCGAAGCGCGCAAGCCCAAGGACGCCGCGGTGGTGTCGCCCCTCGACGGGTACGTGAAGTTCGGGCGCGAGACCAAGGGCAAGCGCCAGATCTACATCGTGCCGAAGGGCCAGGAGGCCTTCCTCAATACGCCCATCGAGACCGATGAGCCCAAGGGGAAGAAGCGCAAGGCCGTGGTCGCGCCGGTGATCCACGAGGGGCTCGGCAAGATCGAGGAGTTCCTCGTTCCGAAGAGCAAGCACATGATCGTTCGCGAGAACGACTACGTGAAGGTGGGCGACCCGCTCATCGACGGCCCCGTGAACCCGCACGACATTCTGCGCGTGAAGGGCGAGAAGGAGCTCGCCGCCTGGCTCGTGAACGAGATCCAGCAGGTGTACCGCCTGCAGGGCGTGGCCATCAACGACAAGCACATCGAGACGATCGTGCGCCAGATGCTCCGCCGCGTGCGGGTCACCTCGGTGGGCGAGACGGACTTTCTCGTCGATGAGCAGGTCGAGAAGTGGCGCTTCGAGCACGAGAACCTCCGCGCGGCCCGCAAGGTGCTCGCGAAGGTCATCAACGAGGGCAAGGTCAAGAACCCGCAGGTGGCCGACGCGATTCGTCGCGCGACCGAGGCGGCCCTCAACGACATGCTCTCGCTCCTCAACGAGCGCCTCGCCGAGGTGCAGCGCAAGCACTCCACCGACGGGGCCGTGGCCCAGGAGTGCCAGAACGTGCTGACCGCGGTGCAGGACTCCTACGCGGTGGCCGAGCCTCTGCTCCTCGGCATCACGAAGGCCTCGCTCAGCACCGACTCGTTCATCTCGGCGAGCTCCTTCCAGGAGACCACCAAGGTGCTCACCGAGGCGGCCATCTCGGGCAAGACCGACGACCTCCGCGGCCTCAAGGAGAACGTCATCATGGGACGTCTCATCCCCGCGGGCACCGGCCTCTCGGCGTACCGCAACCTCGAGATCGTGCTCACCGACGAGGTCGAGGCCCCCTCGCACTCGTCGCGCCGCGACAACTCGCGCGCCGGCTTCGGCGGCGAGTAGCCTGACCCCGCGCTCACACCTCCTCTCTCCCAGTGCGGGAGGGAGGAGGCGCTGAGCTCCCTCTCGCTACTTCACCAGCTTGACGAAGATCTCGCGGTTGCCCGCGGGCCCGTGAACGGGGCTGTCTGCCTGGCCCTCGTCGCGCAAGCCGAGCGACCGCGCCGCCGCGATGACGCCATCGACCGCGCGCTGGCGGTCTTTGTCGTCGCGCACGACGCCGCCCTTCACCTCGTGGGGCCCGAGCTCGAACTGGGGCTTCACCATGGCCGCGATGACGCCGCCGGGCTCGAGCACCTCGACCACCGCGGGGAGCACCTTGGCGAGCCCGATGAACGACACGTCGATCACCACGAAGGACACGGTCTCGGTGACCACCGCGCGCAGCCCGAGGCGCGCGTTGACGCCCTCGCGCGACATCACCCGCGGGTCTTGCACGAGGCGCGAGTGGAGCTGACCGTGGCCCACATCCACCGCCCATACGCGCACCGCGCCGTGCTGGAGCATCACGTCGGTGAAGCCGCCGGTGCTGGCGCCCACGTCGAGGCACACGCGGCCTGATGGATCGAGACCCAGCGCGGGCATCACGCCCACGAGCTTGAGGCCACCGCGCGAGACGTAGGGGCACGCGTCGCCCTGCACCTCGACCGCCGCGTCGTTGGCGACGAGGGTGCCGGGCTTGTCGACGCGCTGTCCGTTGACGAACACGCGACCCGCCATGAGCATCGCTTGCGCGCGCTCGCGGCTCTCGACCAGCGCGCGCGCGACGAGGATCTTGTCGATGCGCTCGCGCCCCGCCGATGACTTTGCCATCGGAGGCTCAGCCCTTGAGGGCGAAGGCGATCGCGATGATCACCAGCACGACGCCGAGGAGCACGACCCACACCGGCGGGCCGCCGCGCGCGGGCGCCGCCGCGGGGGCTGTGGCGGGTGCGGCTGAGACCTCGGGCGCGGTGAGCTGCACCGGCGCGACGAGCGCCGGGAAGTCGGACGATGGCGCCGGGGCCGCGGGGGTGACGGCGCTCTCGCGCTCGATGGCGTCGAGGTCGGGCGCGTCGTCTTCGAGGAGGCTCGCGGCGAGGTGCTCGTCGGTGCCCGCGGGGAGCTTCGGGATGACATCGGGCGGCGGGCGGTCGGAGGCTTCACCAATCGCGGCGCGCTCGCGCTCGCGGCGCAACGTCACGATCTCGTCTTCGAAGTGATCGGTGAGAAAGGCCCCGAAGCGCATGGGCGAGGCCATGAGCCGGTTTTGCACGAGGTAGTCTTCGAGGTCGTCGCGCAGGGCGCCGGCGCTCGCGTAGCGGTCGTTGCGGTTGGGCGCGAGGCCCTTGGCCACGATGGCCGCGAGGCGGGGGTAGTCGGGCAGGCCGCGGTCGGGAAGAGGAGGCACCTCGCCGGAGCGGGCCAGGGCGAGCACGTCGCGGCCCTCTTGCGCTTTGTACATGCGCCGACCGGCGAGAATCTCCCACAAGATGGTGGTGGCCGAGAACACGTCGGCGCGGGCGTCGACCTTCTCGCCGCGGGCGTGCTCGGGCGACATGTACGCCGCCTTGCCTTCGAGGGCGCCTTCGGGGAGGTCGTTGAGGTCGCTGACGGCGCGCGCGATGCCGAAATCGCAGAGCTTCACCTCGCCCTCGAGCGACACGAGCACGTTCGAGGGAGAGACGTCGCGGTGCACGATGCCGAGGGCTTCGCCGACGTCGTCGGTGCGGCGGTGGGCGTAGTCGAGGCCGCGCAGCATCTCCATCACGACGAAGAAGCCGAAGTCGGCCGGCATGGCGAGCTTGCGCTCACGGAGCTTCTTCAAGAGCTGCGTGAGGTCGTAGCCCTCGACGTACTCCATCGCGATGTAGAGCCGACCCTCTTCGCGGCCGAGGTCGAAGGTCTGCACCACATTGCCGTGCGAGAGGCGCGCGGCGAGGCGGGCCTCGGAGGTGAGCATCACGCCGAAGCCCGGGTCGTCGGCGAAGCGGTTGAGCACCAGCTTGACCACCGCGAGGCGCACGGCGCCCATCTGCGTGGTGCCGCGTGCGAGGTAGATCTCGGCCATGCCGCCGCGGCCGATGCGGTCGAAGAGCACGTAACGCCCGAAGCGTCGGGGCAGCTCGAATTCAGGCTCTTCGGGGTCGATCGGCGGCGCCATGCGAAAGTTGCGGGACTATCGTCTGCAACCGGGGGGACGATCAAGCGTCAGCGAACGGCGATCGAGAAGCGTCGGCTCGTGGTGCACGCCGCGGCGTCGTAGCGTTGGTTGCTGTTGGGGCAGCCGTCCGTGTAACGGCCGCTTTGAAACTCGCAGAAGAACGGGGCGGTGGTGCCGTTGATGCAGATGCGCCCGCCGGTGTTGCGGGTGTCCCACCCGCTGTTGCAGTCGTTGCCGAACTCGGCGTTGCCGTAGCGGAGCGTGGCCATACGGGCCGCCCCGGTGGCCTGCGTCATCGACACCATGGCGTCGGTGTTGCGCGCGCGGAAGGGGCTCTGCGTCTGCCACGGCGCGGGCAACGGGAAGCGCGCCCACGCGGGGTCGGCGATGCCGTAGGACCCGTTGCGGTACGCGATGAGCGCCTCGGTGGCCGCGCGCGGGATGGCGAGGTCGTTGATTGTGTAATCGATCGGGACGGGCGGGCGCGTGGTGCTCGGATAGAAGTAGATCACCGTCCAGCCGCCGCCGGCCGTGTCCATGTCGCACCACACGGTGCGCATCGTGGCCTCGGGGCGAATCATGTACTGGCCGCTCGGGAGCGCGGGCCACGTCGTGTGGATCTCGTTGCAGTTGCGCGCGGGGGCGCAGGTGCCCGCGTCGCAGCGTTGGCCGGCCGCGCAGGCGTTGCCGCAGCGCCCGCAGTGCTGCACCGACGTGAGCGTGTTGGTCTCGCAGCGGTCGGTCATCGAGCCGTTGCAGTCGGCCGTGTTGGGATCGCACACGAGCGTGGTGCGGCACGCGCTCGCCATGCACGACGAACCGGTGCCGCAGGCGTTGCCGCACGCGCCGCAGTTGCTGTTGTCGAAGGTGAGGTTGACGCAGCGGCCCGCGCACCAGGTCTGCCCGCTGCCGCACACGCACGCGCCGGCGGCGCAGGGAATGCCTGGTCCGCAGGCGTTGTCGCAGCGGCCGCAGTTGTTGGCGTCGGTGTTGAGCACCGTGCACACGGCGCCGCAGAGGACGCCGCCGTTGAGGCACGTGCAGGCTCCATCGACGCAGTTCTGCGCGGCGGGGCACGCGTTGCCGCAGCGGCCGCAGTTGTCGCGGTTGATGGCGAGGTCGACGCACGCGCCGCCGCACGCGCGGGCGCCGCCGGGGCACGCGCACGCGCCGCCGAGGCACGTCTCCGGCGCGGCGCAGGGGTTGTCGCAGCGCCCGCAGTGGGCGTTGTCGGCGGCGGTGTTGACGCAGCGGCCGGTGCACAGCGTCTCGGTCGCAGTGCACGTGGGGCCCGTGTCGATGGGCACGTCGGGCACGTCGACGACGTCGACGACGTCGGGCGCGTCGAGGATGTCGGGCACGTCGAGGACGTCGGGCCCGTCGCCGACCGCCGGGGCCTCGGGCCCGTCGGGCGTGTCGGGGACGTCGGGCGTGTCGGTGACGTCGGGCGCGTCGAGGACGTCGGGCGCGTCGGCGACCTCGGCGTCGAGGGGGGCGTCGACGCGCGCGTCGAGGGGCTCGACGAAGGGCGGGTGATTGAGCGCGCACCCCGCCGCGGTGGTGAGAGCGAGCGCGGCCATCGCGAGGGCGGAGTGCGTGCGTTGCATCGTCGGATGTGCGCGAGACAGTACGGCACGCGGAGCCGAAGAAACAAGCGTCGAGGCGGTGCCCGAGCGGTGTCGTTTCAGCGCGTGTTGGAGGGGCGCTCGATGCGCAGCGCGCCGTCGCGTGCGGTGAGCGTGACGCGGTCGTCGCGGCGGAGTTCACCGCGGAGCACGGCCTCCGCGAGCGGAGCTTCGACAAGCCGTGCGATCGCGCGGCGCATGGGGCGCGCGCCGAGGGAGGCGTCGTAGCCGCCGTCGTCGAGGAGGAGGTCGACGAGCGCGTCGGAGGCCGTCGCGAAGACGCCCTGCTCTTCGGAGAGCTTCGCGAAGCTCGAGGTGAGCATGCGACGCGCGACCTCGGCCACTTCGTCGCGGCAGAGGGGGCCGAAGACGAGGGGCTCGTCGATGCGGTTCCAGAGCTCGGGCGGGAGCGCCGCGCGGGCCGCGGTGAGCACCGCGCTGCCCGCGTTTTCGAGCGCCGCGTGCGTGTTCGAGGTGCCGAAGCCGATGGCGCGCGTCGTGGCCCGCTCGCGGTAGAGCTCGGCGCCGAGGTTGCTGGTCATCACGATGACGGTGTGGCGAAAATCGACGGTGCGTCCGCGGCCGTCGGTGAGCCTGCCCTCGTCCAGGAGACCGAGGAGCGCCTCGAGCACGTCGCGGTGCGCCTTCTCGATCTCGTCGAGGAGCACGAGCTGGTAGGGCTTGCGGCGCACGGCCTCGGTGAGCTGGCCGCCGTCGGTGTAGCCCACATAGCCCGGCGGTGCGCCCACGAGGCGCGCCACGGCGTGGGGCTCGGCGTACTCGGCCATGTCGAAGCGCGCGATGGCGCCTACACCGGGAAAGAGCGACTCGGCGACGGCCTTGGCCGTCTCGGTTTTTCCTACGCCGGTGGGGCCGAGGAAGAGAAACGTTCCGACGGGGCGCTGGCCGCGGAAGCCCACCGCGTTGCGACGGAGCACGTGGGCCACGCGCGAGAGTGCCGCGCGGTGCCCGACGACGCGCCCGGCGAGGTGATCTTCGAGCGCGAGGAGGCGCTCGTGGTCGGTGGCCGCGATGCGCGACGGGGGCATGGCGCCGAGCTCGGCGACGACGTGCGCCACGGTCTGCGCGTCGAGCGTGTGCGCTCCCTTGCGACGCGCGCGAGAGAGGGCGAGGTCGAGCACGGCGAGGGTGCGGTCGGGCTGCGCGCGGCCGCCGAGGTAGCGGTCGGCGAGGTCCGTCGCGCGGAGTGCGACCTCGGCGGCGACGTCAACACGGTGGTGCTCGCCGAGCTTCTCGGCGTGGGCGCGCACGACCTCGCGCACCTGCGCGGGCGGGAGCTCGTCGAGCTCGACGCGCACGGCGGCGCGGTCGATCCACGACTCGGTCTCGGAGAGCTTGCGGGCCTCTTCGGGGGTCGCGATGGCCACCCAGGGGACCTCGCCCGACGCGAGGAGCGCGCGCAGGTCGCACTGCACGTCTTCGGGCACGTCGCGCGCGAGGAGCCACGGCGCGAGGGGGTCGAGCGCGAGCACCGCGCCGGCGCGGCGAAGCTCCTGCACGATGCCTCGCACCGACTCTCCGTCGGGCCCGCGCATGCGCGCCACGAGCTCGACGTGACGGAGGAGCGCCACGGGCTTGATCGCGTTGGCCGCGTACGCGCGGAGCACCGCGGTGCGACCGGAGCCGGGGATTCCGATGAGAAGCGCGCCGCGCCCCTCGCGCCGACCGAGGGCGTCGCGCAGGCGCTCGAGCTCGCGCTCGCGACCCACCACGGGCGCCGCGTCGGTGCAGGTGCGCGCCATGATGATCCCCGACACGACGGGGAACGCGCGCGGATCGACGGCGCTGTCGGAGACGGGCGCGGGCTTCTCTTTGGGCGGGCGCGCGGTGCGCGTGGCGTTGGTGCGCGGTGCGGGCGCGGCGACCACGGGGGGGGGCGCGAGGGCGGGCGTCGCGTTGGCCGTCGCGGCGTTGGCCGTGGCCGCGGCGATGAGCGTGCGCGCGGGAGCTACCCGTCGCGCGTCGAGGGGCGAGAGCTTCACCCGCGAGGCCACCGAGGGGACCAGCGCGGGCGCCGCGGCGGCCT
>CAISKJ010000532.1 GCA_903885885.1 uncultured delta proteobacterium | reverse complement strand
GCGGCGCCTCCACGCGCGCCGCAGGGGCTACAGCCACGACGCGCGGAGGCGGCGCGACGTGGGGAGGGAGCGGGCGCGTCGAGGCGCACCCGACGAGGAGCAACAGCAGCGGGAGCGACGACGAGGGCGACACCATCACGGGCGCGCGAACATACCCGAGCGCCCTCGCGCGGCGCGCGAATCAGTCGGTGTCTTCGACCTTCCACAGCCCGTCTTCGCGGACGAGCCGCGCCACGTAGCTCCGCGCCTCGCCGTAGATGAGCGTCGCGCGGTCGCCCGTCACGTCGGGCGTCGCACCGCGGTCGAGGGCCTCGACGAGCCGCTGGAGCACCGCGCGGTCGCGCTCGGCGCCGGGGCCCGTCCACGCGTCGCGCAGCGAGTGGTCGGCCATGCGAAGCTGCGCGGCCACGGCCCGCGGGGCGAGGCGCAGGAGCACGTCCCACCGCTCGCGCTCGACGGCGCGCGCGAAGGACCGCAGCGCCTCGCGCGGCGTCTGCTGGCCGTAGAAGTTGAGCGCGGCCGGGTCGATGCGCCACGCGCCCTCTTCGTAGAAGAGCCCCACGCGCGTGCCGTCGGCGAGCTCGAGGTGCGCGGTGAGCGGGGCGCGCGGGTCCGCGCTCGCGTAGTCGTCGGCGAGGGCGCGCGTCTCGTCGGGGCGCTCGCGCGCGAGTCGCTCGAAGGCCTCGTACGGGAGTCCCTGTCGCGCCGATGACGAGAGCAGCGGGTACGCGTCGCCGTAGCGCCCCTCGCGGAGCGCCTGCGCATACGCGGTGACGGTGTCGACGGGACCGGGGGCGGCGCCGCTGCACGCGGCGACGACGAGGCTGAGCGCGGCGAGTACGCGGTGACGGGACACGGCCGCGAGGCTACACCCGCAGGTCAGTTGCGATCGAGGCGTTCGCGGAGCCACGCCGCGGTGGCGGGGTAGAGGTCGAGCGAGGCGCGGCTGCCCACCACGGCGCCCACGTGGCCGCCGGGCACCTGCAGCACCTGCGTGTCGGTCGAGCCCGCGTGCTCGAGGAGCGCCCGGGCCGCGGGGAGGGGGCAGATGGTGTCGCGGTCGGCGCCGATCACCAGCACCGGGCAGGTGATGTTCTTCAGGTCGGCGACGCGGCCCCTCACGCGGTGCTCGCCCTTCACCAGAAGGTTCTTCTGGTAGAGCTCGGTGATGTACGTCTGGTAGGCCGCGGCGGGAAAGGGGATGTTGTCGTTGCCCCAGGTCTCCATCGCGAAGAAGCCCGTGAGCGACGCGGGCTGCTTCATGCGATCGAGCACGTTGACCATCTTCGAGACGTTCATCGACGGGCGCAGCGCGGTGAAGCCCGACTGCATCTGCGCGGGCGACACGTTGCCCGCCGCCGCCACCGCCTCGGGGTTGAACCACCCGGGCTGCACGAGGTGGCCGAGGAGGCCCGCCTTGGAGAAGTCGAAGGGCCCCGCGAGGTTCACCAGCGCGGCGACGTTCTCGGGGTGCAGGGCCGTGTAGATGCCCGACAGCGTGGCGCCCATGCAGTAGCCCAGAACGCCCACCCTCGGGGCGCCCGTGACGCGCTTCACGCGGCGCACGAAGCGGTCGAGGCGGTCGATCACCTGATCCCACGCGAGGTGCCGGTCTTCGTCGCGGGGAATGCCCCAGTCGAGCAGGAACACGTCGTGCCCCGCGGCCGCGAGCGCCTCGACGAAGCTCGAGCCCTTGCGCAGGTCGAGCACGTACCAGCGGTTGATCATCGAGGGCACCACCAGCAGCGGCAGGCGCGGCGCGGCGGGCGCCCCCGCGGGGCGGCGAAAGCGGTAGAGGCTCGCCGTGCCGTCGGTGAAGAGCGTGTCCTTCGGCGTCGGCATGAGCTCGGGGAGCCCCCGCACGTCACGGCCGAAGAGCGTGTGCATCGCGGCCTCGGAGAAGGCCCCCGCGGCAGACTGGGTGAGCTCGAGAAGCGTGTCGATCATGGGGGTGCGGCGCTCCGTGATGGGTGTGCGGCGTGACGGGAGCGCTCAGCGGCCCGCGGGCGCAAACATCTCGAGCGTGCGCCGCGTCGCCTCGAGCGACAGCTTGCGCCACTCGGCCGTGAGCTGCGCCGCGTAGCCGAAGGTCTCGCCGGCCATGCGCGCGCCCTCGGTCACCATCGTGCGGCCGTGCGCGAGGCCCTGCGCCTCGAGGCGCGCGTACTCGTCCCAGAACGCCCGCGTGCGCTCGACGCCGTCGTGCAGCGCCCGCTGCACGCTCTCGGCCCCGAACATGGCGGGCAGGGCGAAGGGAGACGCGGCGGGCTTCGTGGCGGTGCTCTCGGTGCTCATCGGCGGTGACTCCGTGCGGTGGATTGCTGCGGCTGCGAAGAGGAAAATATGCCTTGTTCGCGCAGCCAATCTACGCAACCGACCACCGGTGTCAAGCCGTTTTTTGTGCGCTGCACAAGAGCGCCGCGGCGCTACGGGCGTCGGCGGGTAGAGGCTTTGCTAGAAGCGCTTTCGCGCGATGCAGGGCGCTTGCGGGCGGCGCCGTCGGGGGCAACGTTTGCTGCACCGCCGCGGAGCGAGCGCTTGAGCTCGTCGAGCTCGCGGCGCAGCGACTCGAGGCTGGCGGCGTCGGCGGGGGGCGGCGGCGGCGGCGAGAGCAGCTCGGCGGCGGGCGCCTCGGGCGGCGCGGCGGTGACCTGCTGCGCCGCGAAGGGCTGCGGCGAGAAGCCGCCGTGCGACGACATCCACGGGCCCGGCATCACGCTGAGCATGCGCGAGAGCACGTTGCCCGCGGCGAAGGGCATGGCGGCCAGCGGGTTGTACGGCGCGATGGCCTGCACGCCCTGGCGGGCCTGCTGATAGAGCTCCAGCGCGGCGCTGAGCCAGCGGCCGAAGAACTCGCTCAGCGCGTCGTCGTTCATGCGAATGAGCTGGGTGAGAATGGGCACCGAGAGAAACTGCGCGGCGCCGCGGCCCTCGATGATAATCTGCGCGAGCGTGGCCTGCGTGAGGTCGTCGCCCGTCTGCGCGTCGAGCACGCGCGCCTCGGCCCCGCGGCGCACGCACTCGGCGAGCTCGTCGAGGGTGATGTACCGGCTCTCGGCGGTGTCGTAGAGCCTGCGGTTGCTGTACTTCTTGATCACCCGTTGGGCGCCGGGGCGGTTCATGGCGACGGCCACTCTACCCGACGCCCCGCCCCCGCGGGGGGCGATTCTTGTGCGCCGCAGCAACGGAGGCGCTTCCGGTCGCGCGCCGTGCCGTGCGACCATCGGGGCACTCGTGAAGCCCGAGGCCAGCACCGCCGCCGCCGCATGGCGCATCGCCGCCGACGTGGCGATCTACCGGCTCCGCAAGCGCGAGGCGGGCAACCTCGTCACGAGCCTCACGCTCGCCGCGGCGCTCGGCCTCCTGTGGGGCGACGTGCTCACGCGCGCCCTCTTCGGCGCGCTGCTCAACGTGTTCGTGTACCTCGTCAACGACTGCTTCGACGTCGCCATCGACCTCAAGGCCCCCGGCCGCGACAACGCCCGCACGCGCTACCTCGCGGCCAACCTCCCGGTCGCCTGGGGCGTCTGCGGCGCCCTCGGCCTGGGCCTCGCCTTCCTCGGCGCGCTGCACTCCACGGGGCTGCTCATCACCGCCGTCGTCAACGCCGTGGTCATCGTTGCGTATTCGGGCGCGCTCAAGCACCGCCCCGGCGCCGACCTCGTCGCCATGGGCGCGTGGGGCGTCTCCATGGCCATGGTGGGCTTCCCCCTCGGGTCGCGCACGGGGTGGGTCTTCGCGGGCCTCCTGGGGCTCCTGTGCATGGTCACCGAGGCCGTGCAGGTGCTCCGCGACGAGCCGTCGGACCGTGCCGCGGGCGTGCGCACCACGGCCGTCGTGTGGGGCGCCCGCGCCACCTCGCGGCTCGCCAAGGTGCTCCTCCTCGGGGCCGCCCTCTACGCCGCCCTCATGCTGCACCCCGTGGGGGCCGCGCTCGCGCTGGGGGTGTTCGTGCCCATGCGCCCCGAGCGCGCCTCGCAGTCGTGGGACGCGCTGCGCGTGCTCTTCGGCGCCACCTGGCTCACGCTGCTCGCGCTCCACATGGCGCACCGCTGAGCGACTACGGCTCGGCCACCATCGCGTCGAAGACCGCGCCGTAGCCCGTGCTCGCGGGCGCCCGGCCCACGCAGCGCGCGGTGAACCAGTGCGGCCCCGCCGAGAGCGTGCGCGGCGCGCTCGGCTCGCCCCGCGCGAAGTGACGGTCGGGCGCGTAGCCCTCCCAGGTGAACACCCGGTCGCCGTCGATGAGAACGTCGTAGCGCCCCGCGTCGGGCGACGTCACCCCGTCGAGGCGCAGGGTGTACGTGCCCGTGGTGGCCACGTCGAAGGGCACGTCGAGCGCGTCGCCCGGGTGCGCTTCGAAGAGGGCCAGCGCGCGGTTGCCGCTCGTGCCGATGCCGCAGCACTCCATGGTGTGCGTGATGCCCGCGCCGAGCCCCGTGGGGCGCTGAAACGAAGGCCACGCGCGCTCGAACTCGAGGTTCACCCCGGGC
>CAISKJ010000531.1 GCA_903885885.1 uncultured delta proteobacterium | reverse complement strand
GCGGGCGCGGGCGGCGGCGGGGCCTCGGGCTCGGGCTCGGGCGGCGGCAGCGCGGTGACCACCGTGGCCTCGGCTTCGAAGAAGCGCATCGCGCCGATGGGGAGCGTCGCGGGCGCGTCGTCGTGCGACGGAGCGGGCGCCTCGGGGTGCGACGCCGCGGGCGCAGGCGCTTCGACGGCGCGTCGCGGTGCGTGCACGGCGCGGTCGGCGAGCTCGGCGCGCTGCCACCCGATGGGCGCGGCGCTCTCGGGAGGGCGCTGCGAAATTGCTGCAGACGAAGGCGTTTCGGCGATGCGCGGGGGGAGCGACACCTCGGGCGGCTCGGCCTCCGAGGGGTCGAGCGTGGCGTCGGAGAGGCCGGCGTCCTTCCACTTGCGACGGAGGAGCGTGCGCATCGTGAGGGCGTCGGCGTGGCGCTTCGCGGGGTCGGCGTCGAGGGCCACGGCCAGCACCGCGCGCACGGCGTCGGGCACGTCGTCGCGCAGGCGCGCGAGCCAGCGCTGCACCGCCTCGGGGCCCTCGCCGGCGCGCTGCCACGCCATGCGCCCGTCGTCGGGAGGGGCGTCTCGCGGGGCGAGCATCTCGGCCCAGAGCACCGCGAGCGCGAACACGTCGGAGCGCGCCGTGGGCTGCGCGTCGCCCAGCACGAGCTCGGGGGCGAGGTACGTCGGGTCGAGCGCGTGGCCGCGCGTGGCGCCCAGAAACGCCCCCAGCGCCGCGCCCATCACCTGCGGCTGCTGGAGCACCGGCCCCATGCGCCGCACCCACACCGTGCGGGGCGTGAGGAGGCCGTGCGCGAGGCCCTGCGTGTGCACCGCCACGAGGGCGACGGCCACACGATCCATGATGCTCTGCGCCATCGCGAGGGAGGGGCGCGTCTGCGCCGCGCGGTGGCCCGCGAGCCAGCTCGCGAGGGCGCGGCCGCCGGGGCGCGCGCACACCACGTAGGCGCGGCCCTGCGCGCTGCCGCAGTCGAGCACCGGGAGCACGTTGAGGTCGCGGATGCGACGGAGGCGCGCGACCTTCGCCGCGAGCGAGGCCGGGTCGTCGGCGTGGCCCGCAGAGCCCGGGCCGAGCACGTGCACCAGCACCTCGCGGCGCGCGGGCGGTGTGGCGGGCGCGAGGTCGTTGGCGGCCCACGCATCGCCGGGCGCGATGGCGTCGATGCGCGCGTCGAGGGCGTAGCGCTCGCCGAGCACGTCGCCGGGTTGCAGTGGGCTTGCAGCAGACACGGTGGGGGGGGCGACGATTCTATCGCGTCAGGGCGCGAGGAGTACCACCTTCACCTGGCTGGGCACGATGCGCACGCCGGGGCAGTTGGTGGAGTTCTGAATCGCGATGCTGGTGAGGCGCGTGGCGGGCATGCCCGCGACGAGCACGGTGAAGGCCGCCGTGACGTGCCGCGAGGGCCCCATCACGGTGCCCGAGGCGACGCCCGTCATGAGGCCGGCGTTGTCGCCGTTGGTCATCACCACGGTGGTGGCGAGGTTGTGGGCGGGCGTGCACATGAAGAGCACGTTGTAGGCGGCGGGCACGCCCATGGGCCCCAGGGCGATGTTGGGGTACGGCACGGGCACAGGCACCGGCGGCGTGAGGCACACGTCGGGGAACCCGAGGTCCATGCCCATCATCTGCGAGTTGGCGAACATCGCGGCGTACCTCTCTATCCCAGGTGAATCTGCGCGCCGTCGACCTTGACGAGCTCGGTGGCGGTGACCACGGCGTTGTCGCCGCGGAGCTTGAGCGTCTCGCGCGCGGCGTAGTCGATGACGCCCGCGCGCAGGTGATCGAACTCCTCGACGGTGCGGTACGACCGCTTCACGCGCTCGATCACGCGCTCGACCACGGCCTCGATGGCGCCCGCCTCGAGCTTCACCTCGGCGAGCTCGGCGCGCACCACGTCGCTGAGCACCGAGAGGGCGCCGAAGGTCACGGTACCTTCGCCCGCCTGCACCGTGAGGGCCCCCGCGGCGACGTCGACCGCGGCGCCCGTGACCACGGCCACGCCGTGCTGCGCCACGAGGTTGAGCTTGCCGTGGCCCACGTGAATGTCGAGGTCGCCGTCGGTGACGAGCCGCGCCGCCGCGCCGGGGCTGCGCTCGAGCACGGCGAGCACGTAGCACTCCCTGCGCGGGACGACCGCCAGCAGCACCACGTCGTCGGGCTCGGGCTGCACGAGGCAGCTTACGGCGCGGCGCGCGGTGAAATCGCCCGCGTCGGTGCGCACGGTGAACCCGTGGGCGTCGACCGCGATCACGACGCCGGTCTCGTGGGTGGTGGGCGCGCTCGTGAGGTCTCTCGCGTGTTGGATCATCGGTGGGGACTCAATAGAGGGGTTTCCAGTCTTCGGCCGCGGCGGCGTCGGGGTCGTCGCCGAGGGCGGCGCTCCGGTCGGTGAAGTATGCCTCGTCGAGCTTCGCGCGATGGAGCTGCGCGCGCGCGAGCGTGGCCCGCGCGAAGGATGCTCCGCGCAGGTCGGCGTGGGCGAGGTTGGCGTAGGTGAGGTCGGCGCCGTCGAAGCGCGCCGCGCCGCACTGCGCGCGGGTGAGCGTGGCCATGGCGAGCTGCGCGTCGGTGAGGTCGGCCGCGGTGAGGTCGGCGTCGAGAAAGAGCGCCTGGGTGAGCGTCGCCCGACGCAGCGAGGCGCGCACCAGGGTGGCCTCGACGAAGACGCCGTTCTCGGCGCGGGCGTCGTCGAGCTTCGCGCCCGAGAGGGTGGCGCCCTTGAAGCCGCAGCGCGCGAGGGTGGCGCCCGTGAGGTCGGCGTCGGTGAGGTCGGCGCCGGTGAACTGCGTGAGGGTGAAATCGATGCCGCGGAGGTTCATGCCTGCGAGGCGGCTGCCGACCAGTACGGCGTTTTCGAAGCGCGCGGCGGCGAGGTTCACCGCCGTGAGGTCGGTGTTCATGAGCACCGTCTGGCGCAGCGTGGTGCCCGCGAGGGTGGCCCCGGCCATGGCGCACTCGATGAGGTTCGTGCGGTCGAAGCGCGCGCCCGCGAGCGTGGCGTCGGCGAGGTCGCACCCGTGCAGCGTGGCGATGGTGAGGTCGGCGCGCGCGAGGTTGGCGCCCGCGAAACTGCAGTGGTCGGCGGTGAGCGCCACGGCCCCCACATCGACGAGGCTCGCCCGCGCGAGGGAGCACTGGTGCAGGGTGCCGTGCCGCAGCGAGGCGCCGGTGAGGTCGCAGCCCGCGAGGTCGCAGCGCGTGAAGACCGACTCGTTGAGCGTGGCGCCCGCGAGGCGCGCGCCGGTGAAGCGCACGTTCTCGAAGATGCCTCCGCCGAGGGCGGCGCCGGCGAGGTCGAGGCCCGCGAGGTCGACGTCGATCACGGGGTCGCCGCCGTAGATGCGCGCGATGAGCTCGTCGCGGTTCACGGTGCCTCGGGGGGGCGCTTGCGCGGCGCGAGGAAGCGCACGCGCGTGAGGTTGGCGTCGGTGAGGTCGGTGCGCGCGTCGCCCACGAAGCGGGCCATGTCGGCGGCGAAGAGGTTGGCCCCGCGGAGGTCGGCGCCCTTCATGCGGGCCTTCTGCAGCAGGGTGTTGGCGAGGTTGGCCGAGAGGAGCACGGCGTCGGTGAGGTCGCTGCGGACGAAGCGCGCGTCGACGGCCACCGCGCGGTAGAAGCGCGCGCCGCGGAGGTCGCACTCGCTGAGGTCGGCGCCCTCGAGCGAGGCCTCGGAGAACTCGGCGCCCGCGAGCTTTGTGCCGCGAAAGTTGGCCGTGGCGAGCGCGGCGCCGTGAAAGTTGGCGCCCTCGAAGTCGCTCTCGTGCACGCAGCGGAGGTTGGTGGCGCGCGCGCCGCGGAGCACGGCCTTGCGCCCGGTGGTCTGCAGGAACACCGCGCCCGTGAGGGTGGCGCCGGAGAGGTCGGCGCCGTCGAGGTTGGCCTCGATGAACATCGCCTGCGCGAGGTCGCTCTCGACGAAGCGCGCGCCGCGCAGGTCGGTCTTGATGAAGAGCGCCTGGCGCATCGTGGCGCCCGAGAGGTCGGTGTCGCCGAAGGTCGCCTGCATGAGGTCGGCGCCGGTGAGCGTGGCGTGGGCGAGCCTGGCGCGCGTGAGGGTGGCGCCCCAGAGCGTGGCGCGGGTGAGGTTGGCGCGGGTGAGCACCGCGTCGGTGAGGTCGGCGTGGCCGAGGTTGGCGCCGGTGAGCGTGGCGCCCGCGAGCTTCGCGCCCGTGAGGGTCGCGCGGGTGAGCACCGCGTCGGTGAGGTCGGCGCCGGTGAGGTCGGCGCCGGTGAGGTCGACGCGCTCCATCCACACGCCGCGGAGGTCGGCGCCGGCGAGCGAGAGGGCGCCGAGGGAGGCGCCGGTGAGGTCCATGCGGGCCACGGAGGCGCGCGCTGTGACCGCCGCGAGGAGGCGCGCGCGGCAGGCCCGCGAGTCGCGCCCGTCGAGGCGCGGGACGCTCTGCTGGTGGTGGGCCACGCGCACGTAGAGGGCGCGCAGCTTCTCTTCGGCCTCGCGGAGCTTCGCGGCGAAGCGCGCGTCGGCGAGCTGGGCCTCGAGCGCGGGCGCGGCCACGTGGGCGGCCTTCGCCTGGGCGAGCATGGCGCGCAGCCGATCGAGCTGCCCCTCGGCGGTGAACTTCGGCGGGCCGCCCGACTCGTCGTCGCGGCGGCGCACCGCGTCGGGGTCGAGGCCGTGCTCTTCGCACACGGCGACGAACCTTTGCTGCGCCTCGACGCGCTGCGTGTCGGCGAGCTTGCGCGCGCGGTCGGCCTCCTCCATCGCGGTCTGCACGAGCGTGGCGGCGGCGGCGGGGTCGGGCGGGGCCAACGGCGGCGGAAGCGCGTCGGGGATGCCCGCCTTCGCGGGGTCGAGGCCCGCGGCGATGACCCGCGCGCGCGACGCCTCGAGCTCGCGCTCGGCGCGGCGGCGGATGTTCTTCTGCAGGAGCCCCTCGCGGGCGAGGAGGGCCTCCATGTCGGAGCGGTCGCGCGGGTCGCTGTGACCTTCGTCCTCGCGGGCGGCGGGCATGAGGTCGTCGTCGCGGAGCGCGTAGAGGTGCGCCTTCTCGCGGTCGAGGCGCTGCGCGAGCACGGTCTCGTAGTGGGCGAAGGGCCGCGGCGGGTCTTCGAGGCGCTCGCAGGCCAGCACGAGGTGGAGCACGTCGTCGGCGTCGTCGTCGGCGATCTTCACCACGCCGCGAAAGAGCACGATGCCCCGCTCGGCGTGGGGAAAGAGCCACACGGTGTCGGCGCGCATGGGCACCTCGCGCAGCTCGGTGCGGCGGTTGCCCTCGGCGTCGGTGAGTCGCACCGTGGCGAAGGCGCGGGCCCGCACGCCCGGGAGGCGGCCTTCGAGCGCGGGCTTCGCGGGGTGCATGTTCTCGACGGTGAAGGCCTCGTCGCCGGTGAAGAAGCCGTCGATCCACTGGTCGTCGGGGGCGGCGTTGAAGAGCGTCCAGTCGATGTCTTCGGCGAAGCCCGGGTAGCGCTCGCGGAGCCAGCGCGCGTCGTAGGTGCCGACCTTGGAGAAGCGCTGCGGCCACGAGAAATCAAGGGGGCCGAAGCCCGCCGGGGCGGGGCGGTCGGCGGGGCGCTCGATGCGCTGCTGGGGGCGCTCTACGTTGGGCAGCGCGTGGTGCGAGGCGTCGCCGGCGCGCACGGGGGCGAAGCCCCGGCCGAGGGGGTTGGGCGCGAAGCCCGCGCCGCCGAAGGCGCGCTCCCACGTGAGGGGCATCTCGGTGAAGGGCAGCGGGGCCGTCATGGCGTCGTTGCGCCACGCGCGGTCGCCCACCACGAGGAGGCTCTTGTCGACGGAGCCCACGCGCAGGCGCACCGTGCACGCCGCCTGCGGGGGCGTGCGGGGATAGGCCTTCGCGCACAGGAGCACCTCGCCGCGCGACTTGGGCATGGCGGCGTCGAGCACGGCGTCGCGGCCGAGCTCGCCGGGCGCGAAGGCCCACAGGGCGGCCTCGCTCAAGAGGCGCGCGTCGTCGGTGGCGAAGAAGGCCAGGGCCGTGAGCGCGAGCCAGGTGTCGTCGCCGTTTTCGAAGACCCGGTGGAGCGCCCCGAGCCGCTGGGGCTTGATGACCTTCATGCGATGATCACGATGGCGGCCACCATGATGCGCGGGGCGGTGAGCTCTACGTTGGTGCCCGCCTGCTTCACCTTGAGGCCCGCGAGCTCGAGCTTGAGCACGTGGTCGCCGAGGTTGAGCGAGGCGCCGATGCTGAGGTTCGCCGACAGGGTGGCCTCGAGCTTGAGGCCCACGAAGGAGCTCGCGTCGACGCCCAGGAACGACGACGTGCGCCCGCCGAGGTAGAGGTCGTTGCTGTGGCCCACGGTGGCCGAGTTGCGCGCGCCGCCGAAGGCGTCGTTCACCACGCCGACGGTGAGCGAGTTGCGCATGCCGCCGAACACCTCGTTCTTGAGGCCGTACACGATGTCGGTGCTGTTCGCTTTGCTGAAGCGCACCTCGTGGCCCAGAAACTCGAAGGTGTGCTCCGCGTCGACGGTGACCTTGTGCACGCCGACGATGTGCATGTCGTGGTGGCCCATGACCGTGGTGGCCATGTTGCCGGCCCCCGTGGTCGCGCGGTTGCCCGTAATCTGCAGGGCCTTGTTGCCGAGCACGGTGTAGCTCTCGTCGCCGAGCACCTGCACCGTCTGGTCGCCCATCACCTGGAGGGCGCGGTCGCCCTGCACGGTGACGTTCTGGTTGCCGCCGACGGAGATGGTGTTGTTGGCCCCGTAGGTCTCGTCGAAGTTGACCCCGATCTGCAGTGTTTGATTGCTGTCGTAGCTCTCGGTCACGTCGCCGACGACGTGCTCGGTCTTGTTGCCGTCGACGGTGACGTCGAGGTGGGAGCCCGTGTGCACGAGCCCCACGCCGTCGGTCGAGAGGGCGAAGTTGTGCGTGCGCTGGCCCGCGGCGCCGAGGTGCAGGTGCGAGTTCTGCGTGGGCGATGACAGGTCGACGTGCTGCGCGCCGGCGGCGTCTTGCAGCTCGAGGCGGTTGTCGCCGCCGGTGTGAATCACGTTGAACGTGTTGTTGCTCTGCGTGACGGGCGACGGCGTGTGGGCGTCGGGCACCACGCCCGAGATGACGGGCCGGTCGGGGTCGCCGCCGAGGAACACCAGCAGCACCTCGGTGCCCTTGCGCAGCGGGAAGTGAAAGCCCTCGGGGCTCCCCCCGTGCGGTTGCAGCATGCGCACCCACGTCGACGCGCGGCCGCCGCGCTCGGTGCCCTCGTCGAAGTGAATCTTGACCTTGTAGCGCCCGTGCTCGTCGATCTGCGCGTAGTCGCTCTCGCCGGCGCCGCACACGCGCGCGAGCTCGGTGCCGTAGATGCGGGGCGACGGTGTGGTGCGGGGGGCGCGGTACTGCACCGACGCGGGGATGGCGTCGAGCGACACGCGATAGACGTCGTCGTGGTCGAAGTGGACGAGCGCGCGCACCTCGGGGGCGGCCGCGAGGAGGTTGCCCTCGTGGGTGATGGCCGTGACGAGGTAGCGCGCGTTGAAGGCCGGGCGCGGGTGGTCGTCGAGGTCGAAGAGGTAGCCCGCGCGGAGCTCGAACACGCGGCCCGCGCCGTGGTAGCGCACGCGGCGGGCGAGCTGCTCCTCGGCGCGCAGGGCGGCGAGGCGGCGGCCCTCGGCGGGGGTGGTGAAGTTGTCGCCGTGGTAGTTCAGTTCGCCCGCGAAGGCGGGGGCGACGGGCTGCGAGCCCGACACGTCGAGGTCGGGGTGCAGGTAGTCGTGGTCGCGCACCTGCACGCTGCCCGGGAGCGCGCTGCGCTGGCACGTGAAGCTGGTGAGCGCCTCGACGGCGGCGCTGTGGTCGCGCGCGGCGCCCGCGACGAAGCGCACCGGCGCGTGGCCGAGGGGCTCGTGGAGCGACTTCGTGTCGGTGAGCACGAGGCGCTCCTGCGCGTCGCCGTGTTCGAAGTAGTAGTAGATGCCCTCGCGCTCCATCCACCGCGACACGAAGGCGAGGTCGCTCTCGTTGTATTGGCAGATGTGATCGACGGGGCGGTAGGTGCGCTCGAGGCGCTTCGCGAGGTCGGCCTCGCCGTGCAGGCCCCCCATGCGCAGCACGGCCTCGAGCACCTCGGGCACCGTCTTGCCGACGAAGACGCGGTTGTGGTGCGAGAGCGAGAGGCCCCAGAGCTTGGGCGCGAGCTCGAGGCGGTAGAGGGCGTCGCCGGGGAGCTCGTGCACGAGCTCGATCGCGTCGAGCACGCCGTGAAAGGTCTGGTGCACCGACCCGTCGTCGCGGTGGACGCGCAGCGACGCGCGCCGGCCGAGGGCGGCCTCCATGTCGAACTCGAGGCTCGACGCGCGGTCGACGAGCACGAACACCTCGAAGCGGTAGGGCTTCGAGAGCGCCTCGCGGCCGCGAAAGGCCATCACCTGCGCCGAGTGCGGGAGCGCGCTCGCATCGATCGAAAAGACGTGGCTCATGGTGTGCGCCGCGACAGGGCCCCTCTGCGGTGAAAAACACCGCGATGGTCGCACTATCGCGGCGCCCCGACGGGTGCGTCAATGGTCACTCCCTTGACCATTGCGCCGCTCGCACGATCGGGCGCTTCGACGGTGTCGGAGGGGCGCCGAGGGCGGCTATGATCGCGGCGATGACGTCGCTCCGTTGGGTGGTGCTGGGGCTCCTCGTGGCGACCGCCGGCTGCGCGGGCGAACTCGTCGACGTGGGCGAGCCCGAGGACCTCGCGCACCCGTCGCTGCCCGCCGACGCCGACCTGCCCGACGACGCCGACGTCCCGCTCTTGCCGACCCTCGACGACGACGCGGGCCCCGCCGACGACGCCGCGCTGAGCGCGCCCGATGCACCGCCCGACGTGGCGGCCGATGCGCCGCGCGACGTGGCGGCCGACGTGCCGCGCGACGTGGCGGCCGACGTGACGCCGCGCTGCACGGGCTCGGCGTCGGGGCAGTCGAGCCTCTGGACGTGCACCGCCAACCGCGGCGCGCGGCAGCGATGCGTCGCGGGCGCGGTGCAGACCGAGGCCTGCGCGCACGGGTGCGTGGCGCAGCCGTCGGGCACCCACGACTACTGCGCGGCGGCGCCTCCGCCGGCGCCCGCGGGGCTCCCGACCTGCGCGCGGCGGCCGCTCCTGCGCTGGGGGCTGCACCCCGACGCGTCGGATCGCTTGCGGTGCGCGGGCGTCCCCGCGGCGCGCATCACGCAGACGATCGGCTACGCGGCGGCCTCGGCGGGCACGCACGGGCCCGACGGGAGCGTCGGGGGCGCGCAGTACTCGGCGGCGACGGACATCAGCACGCGGGGGCTCGCGGCGGCCGACGTTCGCACGCTGCTCGGGCGCCTCGCCAACCAGGGCTTCGCGGCGTGGTACCGCTGGCCCGGCCACGACGGGTGGCCGTCGAGCGAGGCGCCGCACATTCACGCCATCTACGTGGGGTGCGCGATGAAGAGCTCGCTGCGCGCGCAGGTGCGCGCGTGGCTCGTGGGGCGCAACGGCCTGGTGAGCAACACCCTCTACGGCTTCTACACGTGGACGGACGCGCAGCGCGCGCTGCTGCGCACGGTGTTTTACCGCTACAACTGAGCGGCCTGCGGGGCGCTACGAGGGCGCGAGGTACTTGAGAAAGAACTCGCGGAAGTCGGGGTCGGCGAGGGCGACGGCGAGGTCGCTGGCGGGCGTCACGAAGCGCTCGCTGGGGCTGAGCGGTGCGACCGCGGGGAGCCACGCGGTGTGCAGGGTGTAGCCCCAGTCGAGGTCGGCGTGCGAGAGGCGGCACACGGGCCCGGCGGCGATGGCGTCGGCGGCGAAGATCCACACCTCGCGCGCGCGGCTCCCCGCGGCGATGGAGTCGGGGCCCGAGAACACGTTGCAGACCACGAAGCCCGCGTCGCCTGCGGCGGGGACGAACTGCGGCGACACGAGCTGCTGGTCGGGGCGCAGCGCGAACGACTCGCGCACGGTCATCGCGTCGACGTCGACGCGGAGCAGGCGCGCGGGCAGGCCGCCCTGGGCGAGGAACTTCGTGAGGTTGGCGGCGTCGCGGTTCGGGTAGCTCTGATAGAGCTCGTACACGAGCTCGGTGAGCAGGTCGGGGACGAGGCCCACGGAGTACACGAACATCTCGCGGAGGGGCGCCGTGGGGGCGTGGCCCGTGAGCATGCCGCTGCCCGTCGCGAGGCCCAGGGCCCACGTGAGGGCGGGCTCGGCGAGCACCCGGGGCGCCCCGACCACGCCGCGCGCGGGGTCGATCTCGTAGCGCCCGAGCATGTTGACCGACATCGAGGTGGGGAAGGTGCCGAAGTTCGACGCCGCGATGCTCGCCTTGTCCCAGCGGCGGTCGCCGCGGAGCACGAACTCCGCGCCGTCCATCGCGTTCTGGTGGAGGGCGTGGAGCACAACCTGGCCGTCGAGCGTCTCGTAGTCGACGTGAAAGTGAATCACCTCGCCGTCGAGGGTGACCGACTGCGCCGCCACGACGGAGGCCGGGAAGCTCGGGTGGCCGTTCGAGGGGAGGTCGGCGCGGTCGAGCTCCTTGCGATCGACGAAATAGAAGCGCGCCTTGTCGGATTGGGGGCGCGCCACGCCCTTGCGAAACAGGGCCACGAGCGAGGCGGGCACGCTGTCGGGGATCGACGTGAGCACCGTGAGGTCGAGCTTGAAGGCCGCGTCGACGAAGACCACGTACCGATCGGTGACGGCCATCTGGTGGGCCGATTGGGTTACATCGAGGGGGACGCCGTCGACGCGCAGTTCGAAGCGCTGGGGCGTGCCGTCGGCCTTCCATCGCAGCAGGTAGCTGAAGGGCGCGTCGGGGCGCTCATCGGCGAGGGGCCCGTCGGCGCTGAACTCGGTCATGAGCTTCACGAAGCCGAAGGCCCACTCGAGGAAGGCGAGCTTCTCTTTGAAGCGCCCGAAGACCCCGCTCGGGGGATCGGTGTCGGTCGCGTCGCGCTCGTCGGGCGCGGCGTCGCTGCCGAAGTGGGCGAGCGCCGCGCGCGCGTCGTCGTCGCCCACGGCGGGGCTGAGCGGCGCGAGGGCGTTCGCGAGCCTGTCGCGCGTCGACGACAGGGCCTCGCGGAGCGTGGACAGGCGCGTGCTGTCGCCGGGCTCCTCGGCGGGGTCGGCGGCGTCGGGCGCGTGGCCGAAGCCCCCCCACGGGAGCCAGCCGTGCAGGAACGCCGTGAGGCTCGCGATGAGGCCCTTGATGGAGCGCCCGTGGTTCACCACGAAGAGCTCCTCGGTGTTGGCGTCGTAGGCAGGGTGCGCGCTCGAGAACACCTGCTTGAACGGGAGCTTCATGAGCAGGTTGGCGCGCCACCAGCGGAGCTCGCCGAGGGGCGCCACGAGGCTCAGCGTGGCCGGGTCGAGGTAGTGCGGCCGGCCCGCGTCGTAGGTGGCGAGGAGCGCGACCTCGCCGCTCCACGGCAGGCGTACGGGCACCAGCGCCGTGTTTGAAAAGGTGCGCGCCCCGAGGCGCGGTGAGATGCGCGTGATGCCAAAATTGCCGAAGGGCCAGGCGCCCCCTTCGAGTGCGGCGCCGCGCTCTGCGACGCCCGTCGTGTCGAGGCTCACGCGGGTGTGCAGGGTCGCCGCGCCCGCGCCGAAATCGATGCGGTAATAGAGCGCGTCGCCGTTGAGAAAGGGCGTGTTGGTGAGCGCGCCGCCGATGGGCGCGAGGCCGAACACGGCGCCCGCGAGGCCCGTGGGCACGGCGCCCGCGAGCACCTCGAGCGGCGCGTCGATCTGTGTGTGACCCCGTTGATTCGCCGCTGGCGGAAAGGACACGACCATCGGGCGACGGTATCAGCCCGCGCCGCTCACTCACAAGACGCGCAGGGCACCCACGCGGCGAGCAGCGCGGCGGGGTTGGCGAAGCCCGCGGCGCGCATCGCGGCCACGACGGCGTCGCGCGCCGCGCCCGGCGCCGCCTCGCCGTACGCCGCGGCGTGGCGAAAATGCTCGACGCCCAGCGCGTCGAAGGCCTCGCGCGCCGCGCCG
>CAISKJ010000530.1 GCA_903885885.1 uncultured delta proteobacterium | reverse complement strand
TGGTGGTCGTCGGCGACACGCCCTCGGACATGCTCGCGGGCCACAACGCGGGCGCTCGCGCGGTGGTCGGGGTGACGAGCGGCGCGCACACCGAGGCCTCACTGCGGCGCTTCCCCGCCACGCACGTGGTCGCGAGCGTGCGCGATCTCCCCGCGGTGTTCGCGTCGCTGGCGCCCCGCGCGGTCAGCCCGTAGCGCGTCAGTGCCCCGCGGCGGGCACCGCGACGATCTCGCCGCTGAGGATGCGCCCGATGCGCCGACGCCAGATGAGGCCGAGGGAGAGGGCCACCGTGCCCAACCCCGTTGCGAGACCCACCCAGAGGCCTACGGCGCCGTAGCCCATGGTGAAGGCCAGCGTGTAGCCCACCGGGAGGCCGACGAACCAGTGGCCCACCAGGTTGGCGGCCATGCTCGCGAGCGTGTCGCCGGAGCCGCGGAGTACGCCCGAGAGCGTGACCTGACAGCCGTCGAAGAGCTGAAAGAGCGCAGCGCACAGGAGCAGCGCGCGCGCGATCGCCGTCGAGGGGGCGTCGAGGTTGAAGAGGCCGATGATGGGCCCGGGGAGCGACAGGAGCATCACCCCCGACAGCGACATGAAGCCCGCCCCCAGGGCGACCGCGCTCCAGCCCGCGCGCGCGGCGCCTGCGAGGTCGTTGCGGCCGAGGGCGTTGCCGACGCGCACCGAGCCCGCCGCGCTCACGCCGAGGGGGATCATGAACATGAAGCTCGCCACCTGGAGCACGACGTTGTGCGCCGCCGCCGACGTGGACCCGAGCCGCGCGCAGAGCAGCGTGGCCAGCGTGAACACGCCGCCCTCGAACACGAGCTGAACGCCCGCCGGGCCGCCGAGGCGCAGGAGTTCGCGCAGCGTCGGCCAATGGACGCGACGCTCGAGCGCGCGCAGGTCGGGGCCGCGGTAGTAGCTCCACGCGAGGATGGCCACGACGGTGCACGAGCGCGCGACGACGGTGGCCCACGCGCTCCCCGTGATGCCCAGCGACGGGAGCCCGTAGCGGCCGTGGATGAGCGCCACGTTGAAGAACGCGTTGACCCCGTTGGCGAGGAGCAAGATGGCCGTCGCCGCGCGCGTGTCGCCGAGCGCCTGCAGGCTCTGCCGCACGGCGGTGAACACGAGCGCGGGCACGAGGCTCCAGGCGGCCACGCGGATCCACGCCGCGGCGAGGGGCACGAGCTCGGGCGCGACGCCGAAGCGCGCGAGGTGCCGCGACGCCTCGAGGAGCCCGAACACCAGCGGGAGCGAGACGACCAGCGCGAGGCCGATGCCGTGGGCGTGCGCGCGGGCGACGTCGTCGGGGCGCCCGGCGCCGTGGGCAACCGCGACCTGGCGGTCGATGCCGAGGAGCAGACCGAGGCCGAAGAGGAAGGCCACGGCGACCACCGACGCGCCCACACCCACCGCACCCACGGCCACCGGGCCGAGCGAGCCCACGAGGATCGTGTCGACGATGCCCATGAGCGTCATGCCGAGGTAGCCGAGCATGACGGGCCCGGCGATCGCGAGGGTGGGGCGCCACTCGCGCGAGAAGGCATCTCGCATGGTTCGAATCGAAGGCATCGCGGGCAGAGGGTTGAGCTTCGTATCGTGATCGCGCGCAAGACGCCAGCCCGCAGCGCCGCGACGGCGCCACCGCGGCGCGTTGGGGCTTAAATCATGGCGCGCGCGGGGCACCGCGCGGTGGTCACAGTATGTCCCGACGCGCTTGACAGGGGTGGGCAGGTGCGTGACTCATGGGCCCCGCCATGACGACGAAAACCGACGACAGCACCCTCCGCGCGGTGACCCAGCGCGTGGTCGACAACTTCACGGCGCAGGGCGCGCTCTTCACTGCGCTCGACGTCTCCAACGCGGTGAAGACCACGCTCCCCGACGTGCGGCACCGGCAGATCTCGCCCGTCGTGCGCGACCTCTTCGAGCGCCACGC
>CAISKJ010000529.1 GCA_903885885.1 uncultured delta proteobacterium | reverse complement strand
CTTCGTGTGCAACGCGTACCTCTCGACGGGCGGCTGCGGGCTCGAGCAGCAGCTCGAGAGCGCCTATCGCGCCCTCGTGGTGCGCAACCCGCGCGACGAAGACGGCAACACCGACCCCAACGCGGGCTTCGTGCGCGCCGACGCCGCGCTGGGCGTTCTCTTCGTCACCGACGAAGACGACGGCTCGGTGCGCGACTGCCGCTTCGCCGAGCGCGGGGTCCCCTGCAACAACGACGCGGTCGGCGTCTTCGACAGCACGAACCCCGGGTGGTCGTCGTTCGACCTCAACCTCCGGTTCTACCTGTACGCGCCGGGCTCGCGCGAAGATCCCACCTGGCCCCTCGACCGCTACATGGACCCGACGCGCCCCGCCCGCGGCTTCACGTCGCTCAAGCCCGGTCACCCCGAGCGCGTCGTGGTGGGCGCCATCACCGGCGTGCCCATCGCGCGCCCCGCGCGCCCCGACGGCTCGCTCGACTGGGACGCGCTCCTCGGCCGCAACCCCGACGGCTCCGACGGCCTCGTCACGATGAGCCCCGAGGGCCCCGTCTCGATGCGCCAGCGCAACATGGACCCGCTGTGCCCCACCCGCGTCGTGCCCGCGTGCCGCCGCGAGGGCACGTCGCCGACCGACACCTGCGACGCGACCACGCAGTACTTCGCCTGGCCCGCGCGCCGCGTCGCTCAGCTCGTGCGCCGCTTCGACGACCGCTACGGCAACGGCGTGCTCGGCTCCATCTGCGCGAGCGACTACACGGCGACGATGTCGTCGTTCGCCGCGCGCCTGCGCCGCGCGTGCGGCTCCTGAGCGGATAGGATCTACCCGACCGACGGTCGGTTACGGCGCCGCTTCGAAGCCCTCGTCGAAGCGCCCCAGCGCGCGCAGGAGCTCGCGCGCAGCGGCCCGTCGCTCGCCGCCGTCGGCGATGAATCCACCGCTGGACATTGTCTGTCCCTGGTCGGCGCGGATCGCCTGCGCCCCCGAGCGCAGCGCGCGCGGCACCGCCCCGTACGCTCACACGACCGCGGCGACGGCGCCCAGCTCGACGAGCGCGAGGGCGCTCACGACGCGCTCCCGGGGTGATCGACGCGCACCTCGGCGAGGTGCGGGAGCTCGCCGGGGTTCGCGACGACGAGGTCGGGGCGCACGAGGAGGTCTTCGCCGTTCCACCGCAGCCGCGTGGGGTAGAGCGACGTGATGCGGTCGTGGAGGCGCACGCCGCGCTCGAGCTCGGGGTTGGCGAGACGCGGTCGGCCGTCGGTGCGCAGGTCGAGCATGCCCACGCCGCGGCCCAGCATGTCTTTGAGGCGCTCGATGCGGAGCGCGAGGGGCGCCACGCGGCGCAGCGCGCCGAACACCACGCGGCGGCGACCGGTGAGCAGCCGGGTCATGCGCTCGGTGCCGCGCACCATCGCCTCGGCCGCGGCGTGGCGCTCGGTGGCGTAGCTGTCGAGCAGGGGCTCGCGCTGCGCGGCGGCGAGCTCGGGGCGGTCGACGAGGGCGAGCTTCCAGATGAGGTTGTGGGCGTCTTGCACGCCCGTGTTGAGGCCCTGACCGCCGACGGGGCTGTGCACGTGCGCCGCGTCGCCGAGGAGGAACACGCGCCCGCGGCGGAGCGTCTCGGACACGCCGCTCGAGAGCGCGAAGCGCGAGCTCCACCCCATGGAGCGCACCTGGAGGTCGAAGCCCGAGCGCCGCGTGACGAGCGCGGCCCAGCCCTGCGCGTCGAGGGCCGGCGTCGCCGCGTCGACCTGCGCGATGAGGCGCCACACGCCGGGCGCGGGCATCGGCACGATGAGCAGCAGGCCCTCGTCGGCGAGCACCACGTGGCCCTCGTCGCCCGCGAGGTCAGACCCCGTGGTCACGTCGGCGAGCGCGAAGGTCACCCCGAGCTCGGTGCGCTTCATCGCCACGTGAATGAGGTCGCGCGTCGTGCTGCGCCCCCCGTCGCAGCCGAGCACCCACTTCGCCGTGTGGGGGCGCTCGACGCCGTCGGGCCCGCGCAGCGTGGCCACCACGCGATCGTCGCGCTGCGCGAGCGCCACCAGCTCCGTGGACCACGCGAGGGCGCCGCCCGCGGCGGCGAGGCGGCGCTCGAGGGCGCGCTCGACCTCGTACTGCGGCACCGACAGCCAGTGCGGGTAGCGCGTGTCGCCCCAGCGGCGCGCGATGAGGTCGACCCGCGTGCGCGCGCGCCCCGGCATGGTGTGCACGTGCAGCGCGCGGAACTTCGCGCCGAGCCCCTGCACCGCCTCGGCGCAGCCCAGGCGCTCGAACACCTCCATCGTGCGGGCGTGCACCACCAGCGCCTTGGAGTACTCCGCGCGCTCGGCGCGACGCTCGACGATGCGCACCGTGAGGCCGTGCCGCAGGGCGTCGACCGCCGCCGCGAGACCCGTCGGCCCTCCGCCGATTATCAGTACGTCCGTCTCTCCGAGAGATGTGCCTTCTGTCGTCATGGGTCGACTCCTGAGCGCTCGCTCCGAGGGCTTTGTATCCGCGCTCGGCGTTGAACCCGCGGCCATTCTTTGAGAGTCTTTGTCTCGATTTTCGAGACAATCATGAGCGACACCTTTCTCGACGTTCGGCTGCGCGACCTTCACTTTTTCGAGCGGCTCGCGGCGCTCGGCTCGTTGACCGCGGTGGCGCGCGAGCTTCGGCTCCCGAAGGCGACGGTGAGCCGCTGGCTGACGGAGCTCGAGCGGCGTGTGGGCGCTCCCCTCGCCCGCCGCACCACGCGGGCGCTGGTGCTCACGCCGCAGGGCGACGAGCTCGCGCGGCGCGCGCGGGGCCTCCTCGGTCAGGCCGACGCGGCGCGCCTGGCGCTGCTCTCCGACGCGCCCACCGGCGTGCTGCGCGTGTCGGTGCCCGTGCCCCTCGGGCGCATGGTGGCGGGGCCCGTGATCGCGCGCTTTCGACGGCGCCTTCCGCTCGTACGCCTCGAGTTCGCGCTGCACAACGGCCGCGTCGACCTCGTGCGCGACGGCGTCGACGTGGCCATCCGCGGGGGCGCGCTCCCCGACTCGGGGCTCCTCGCGCGGCGCCTCGCGAGCGCCTCGATGTGGCTCTATGGGAGCGCCTCGTACCGCGGCGCGGCGCTGTCCGACGTGCCCCTCATCGTGGCGCCCGGCGACGAGGCGATGCTCCGCCGCGCGGGCCTCGCGACGCCCGAGGCCTCGGCCGTGATCGACGACCGCAGCGCCGTCGCCGACGCCGTCG
>CAISKJ010000528.1 GCA_903885885.1 uncultured delta proteobacterium | reverse complement strand
GGCCACCTCGGAGCGCGCACGCCACTCGGCCCCGCGGCGGGTCACCTGGTTGAGCGCGGTGCGCGCCAGGGCCACGCGCTCGCGCAGCGCGCCCTCGTCGGGAACGCTCGCGAGCAGGTCGGTCACCGACGGCCACAGCGCCGCCATGAGGGGAACGCCGTCGTCGGCGAGCGCGGTCACCATGCGCAGGTCGTCGTCGGAGACCACGCGCCCGCGCGCGCTCCCATCCCCCGCCGACGCGTCGAGCACCTCGAGGAACGACTCGCCCTCGGCCACGATGGGGAGTTCGGGCGTCGGGTCGCGCGGCGCCGCGTCGCCCGACGACGTGTCGTCGAGCTCGAGGAAGGCCTCTTCGTCGGGTGGGTGTTCGCGCTCCACGGGGATCGATCGTTCGCGTGCGCCGGGGAGTATGGTACGTGTCGTCCCCGCGCCCAAAAACATGGCCTTTTACGGCATCGACCTCGGCACCACGTTCTGCTCGGTGGCCTGCGCCGACCGCGGCGTCGTTCGCCTCGTCGCGCTCGACCGCGGCGCGTTCACCATGGCCTCGACGGTGCTCCTCGACGGCCGCGACCCGGCTTCACCGCGCGCCCTCGTGGGCCGCGTCGCCACCGCGCGCTACGGCGAACTCTGCGCGCGCCACGGCGACGCGCCCGCGCACGTCACCCTCGTGCGCGGCAGCAAGAACCACCTGGGTGTCAGCGGGCCCGTGAGCGCGGGTCCGCCGTGGCCCCTCGGTGCGTGGAGCCTCGGCCCCACCGACGCGGCCGCCGTGGTGCTCCGCGCGCTCGCCGACGCGGTGTCGCGCGCGCCCGACGCGCCGCCCCTCGACGGCGTGGTGGTCACGCACCCGCAACGCTTTCGCAACCGCGAGCGGCGCGCCACCGCGCAGGCCGTGTACCTCGCGGGCCTCCGCGGCGTAGGGATGCTCCCCGAGCCCGACGCGGCGGCGTGGGCCTACGGCATGGCCCTGCGCGGCGACGGCCGCGAGGCCCCGTTCATGGTCTTCGATTTCGGCGGCGGCACCCTCGACGTGACCGTGATGCGCCGCGCGGGCGGTGTCACGCCGCGCCTCGATGCGCTCGCGTCGTACGGCGTTCAACTGGGCGGCCTCGGCATCGACGAGGCCCTGCGCGAGCGGCTTCTGGCGAAGTGCGGCGAGGCCCTCGGCCGCGACGACCTCACGCCCGACGCGCTCGACGAGGGCTCACGCGAGGCGCTCCTCGCGGCCGCCGAGGGGGTGAAGATCCAGCTCAACGCCCACGCCACGGGCGACGTGAACCCCGCCGCGCGCACGGCCTCGCGCACGCTCGCCCTCGCGACCGCGCGCGGCGAGTCGCTCGCGCCGTGTACGGTGCGCGTCACGCTGGGCGAGCTCACCGCGTGGATCGGCGAGACGGTGGAGCGCGCGGTCGACTGCGCCACCGAGGCGCTGCACCTCGCGGGGCTCTCCTGGGGCGCGCTCGACGAGGCGCTGCTCGTGGGCGGGTCGAGCTGGCTCTACCCCGTGCAGTCGCGCCTGCGCGCGCTCACAGGGGGCCGCGTGCGGCTCTACGACGACGTCGACAACCCGCTCAACCCCTCGACCGCGGTGGCCGCGGGCGCGGCCCTCTTCGCCGAGCAGCTCTTTCGCAGCGGCGACGCCTCGCGCTCGGCGCTCGACTACCACGGCGTCACGCCCGACGCCTTCGGGGTGCGCGCGCGCGAGCCCGACCCGCAGCGGCCCGGCGAGCGGCGCGAGACGCTGGCGGTGCTCGTGCCCGCGCTCACGCGCGTCCCCTTCGAGGGAAAGCGCACGTTTCGCAAGCGCGGCGGCGCGCGGGTGCTGCCCATCGAGGTGCTCGAGGGGCGCACGCTCGGCGAGGCCACGGCGCTCGGGCGCTTCGAAGTGTCGCTCGACGAGGCGCTCCCCGACGGCGCGCCCGTCGATGTCACCCTGCGCATCGGGCGCGACGGGGTGCTCTCCGTCGAGGTGCGCGACCCCAGAACGGGGGCCGTGCGCGCCACCGCGCTGCGCGACGCCGAGGGGCTCTACGCCGACGACGAGCTCGACGCGCGGCGGCTCATGCTGGCCTCCCTCGCGATCGCGCACGACGCGCTGTAGGGCTATTTCTAGCCGTGAACGGCGCGGCCGAAGTCGCGCATCCAGGCCATCTCGTCGTCGGAGAGGGGGCCCTTCTGCAGGGCCGCGAGGTTCTCGTCGAGCTGCTGCTCGTTGGCGGGGCCCGAGAGCACCACGTCGACGTGCGGCGACGAGAGGCAGAAGCGGTAGCAGTCGCTCGCGGTGGCGACGTTGCCCGTCCACTTCGATGGGCGCTTGAGGAGCTTGCGCCACGACGTGGCGGTGTACGCCACGAGCGAAGGGTCGCGCTTCGCGAGGTGCGGAAAGATGTCTCGCTCGGCCCCGGGGTGCGCGGCGTTGTAACGGATCATGAAGAGGTCGATGGGCGAGTCTGCGGCGAGGCGGCCGGCGCGCTCGCGGTCGTGAATCGACGTGCCGATCGCGCGGATCTTGCCCTCTTCTTTGAGCTTCTGAAGCTCGCTCATCGTGCCCTCGGTGAGGGCCGAGGTGACGCCGAGCCAGAAGAGGTGAAACACGTCGAGGTAGTCGACCTTCAGGGTCTTGAGGGCCTTCTCGACGCCGCGGCGGTAGCTGCCGCCGAAGAAGCCTACGGTGGGGCCCGTGGCGACCACGTAGCGCTCGCGGTCGGCCTTGAGCTTCTCGGCGAACACGGGGGTAATGTCGCCGGAGCGAAACGACGTCCAGAAGACGTAGTTGACGCCGTGGTCGAGGGCCTTCGCGAAGCCGCGCCCGTCGAGGCCGTAGTTGGTGGCCACGCCCATGCGGCACACGCGCTTCTTGACGGCGCGCAGCTCGCGCTCCGAGAACTCGTTGGATGCCATCGGGGCAAAGGGGCCTTTCTACTGCGAGTGCGCCGCGCTGCCGAAGGTGAAGGTGTACCGAACGCTGATGCCCACGGAGAAGGCCGTGTTGCTGTCGCCGCCGGGCGCGTACGAGCGCTCCGACGTGGTGGTGGTGTCGCTGCCGGGCCGAACCTCGTGGCGGTAGACCTCGCGCGTGGTGCCGCCGCCCACGAGGGCCGTGAACGTGGCGTTGAGGCCCACCGCGAGGGCGGGGATGATGCGGTAGTCGATGCCGAGGCCCACGGGGATGCCGAGGTACGTGGTGGTCCAGCGGGTGTACGAGTCGAGCACGCTCACGTCTTCGTAGTTGCGGAGGCGCGCGTACTGCGCGACCGAGACGCCCAGCGAGAGCCAGGGCTCGAAGCGCCGACGGTCGGTCCACGTGTCGAAGAAGACGCGCTCGTTGTTGCGCGAGCCGTTGAAGAAGGCCATGGGGTACACGCGCGCGTAGGCCCCGACGTGAAACGAGCGGATCGTGTCGTAGGGGCGAAAGCCCGCCTCGCTGGGCGCAAACTGGTTGGCCGCCACGAGGCTCTGATAGCCGCCCGTGAGGCCCGCGGAGAGGTACGGCGTGAAGCGGTAGCCCGCCGAGAGGTCGACGTTGAGGCTCGCCCCGAAGGAGTCGGTGGGCGGCCGCACCTCGGGCCGCGGAAGCTCCTCGCTCGGGAGAAACACGCTCTCGTCGTGCGTGAGCGCGCCCCCGACGCCGCCCGAGAGCTGCAGCTCGAGGCCCCGCTCGCCCTCGTAGTCAGGGTGCGTCGCCCACGCGGCGCTCGCTTCGAACATCGCTGCGGCAAACGCGCACGGGATGACACTTCGCTTCATCTTCACAAGTACATTCCTCTCCGGCGCAAGAATCTCGCACAGATCACACAGCGCGAGGAGACGTTTCCCTCGGCGCTGTGTTTGCCGCGGTGCGGCGACGTTGTTCGTTGACAGTGACGGAGCCGCGCGACGAGACTCCCGCCGCCGCCGCCCCGAGCCTATAGGGGCATGAAGGTGCGTTTATGCGGGTGTCGATTCCAAGGGAGTTTCTCCCGGGAGAGCGTCGCGTCGCGGCCACTCCCGAGAGCGTGAAGAAGCTCATCAGCATGGGCTTCGAAGTGTGCGTCGAGCGCTCCGCGGGCGACGGCGCCTCGTTGCCCGATCGGCTCTACGAAGAGGTGGGCGCCACCCTCGTCGCCGACCCGTGGAGCGGCGCCGACGTGGTGCTCAAGGTGCGACCGCCGTCGGAGCTTCCCGACGGCCGTCACGAGGCCGACCTCGTGCCCGAAGGCGCCACGCTCATCGCGTTCTTGTGGCCCGCGCGCAACACCGAGCTCGTCGAGCGGCTCCGGGCGCGCAACGTCACCGCCCTCGCGATGGATCAGATCCCGCGCATCTCGCGCGCCCAGAAGATGGACGCCCTGTCGTCGATGGCCAACATCGCGGGGTATCGCTCCATCATCGAGGCCGCGCACCATTTCGGCAGCTTCTTCTGTGGCCAGATGACGGCCGCGGGCAAGGTGGCGCCCGCCAGGGTGCTGGTGATCGGCGCCGGCGTGGCGGGCCTCTCGGCCCTCGGCACCGCGAAGGGCCTCGGCGCCGTGGTGCGCGCGTTCGACACGCGCTCGGCCGTGCGCGACCAGGTGAAGTCGATGGGCGCCGAGTTCATCGAGGTCGAGATCAAAGAAGAGGGCGAGGCCGCGGGCGGCTACGCGCGCGAGATGTCACCGGCCTTCATCGAAGCCGAGATGGCCCTGTTTCGCAAGCAGGCGCGCGAGGTCGACATCGTGGTGACCACGGCGCTCATTCCCGGCAAGCCGGCGCCCAAGCTGTGGCTGCGCGACATGGTCGAGTCGATGCGGCCCGGCTCCGTCGTGGTCGACCTCGCGGCCGAGTCGGGCGGCAACTGCGAGGTCACCGTGCCCGATCAGGTGATCGTTCACCACGGGGTCACGGTGCTCGGTCGCACCGACCTTACGAGCCGCCTCGCCACCACGGCGAGCCAGCTTTACGCCAACAACCTCGTTCATCTGATCACCGACATGGGCGGCGGCAAGCTCGCGGTGAACCTCGACGACGAGGTGGTGCGCGGCGCCATCGTCACGCACAAGGGCGCGGTGCTGTGGCCTCCGCCCAAGGTGGCGAAGCCCGCCGAGGCGCCGAAGCCCGCAGAGAAGCCCGCGGAGAAGCCCGTCGAGGCGGCGCCCAGGGCGAAGCACGGCGCGCACGGCGCGGCGCCCGCGGGCGGCGACTCGGTGTCGACGGTCACCTGGGTGGCCATCGCGGTGCTGGCGGCGGCGTGGGGCGTGATGCGCTTCGGCACCGGCGCGCTGGGCCTCGAGGCCGACCCGTCGGTGCGCATGTTCGCCGAGCGCCTCACGGTGTTCGTGCTGTCGTGCTTCGTCGGGTGGCAGGTGGTCTGGAGCGTGACGCCCGCGCTGCACACGCCCCTCATGAGCGTCACCAACGCCATCTCGGGGATTATTCTTCTGGGCGGCATGCTGCACCTTCACGGGGCCACGATGGGGCTCGCGGGCTGGCTCGGCGTGGTGGCCGTGCTCTTCGCGACGATCAACATCGCGGGCGGCTTTCTCGTCACGCGACGCATGCTCGCGATGTTTCGTAAGTAAAGGGAGTCACAGGCGCCATGATGGAAGTGTTCCTGTCGCTGGCGTGGGTGCTGGCGAGCGTGCTGTTCATCAGCAGCCTCCGCGGGCTCTCGAATCAAGAGACCGCACGCCGCGGCAACAGCTACGGCATCGTGGGCATGTGCGTCGCGGTCGCGGCGGTGATCTTCGGCGAGAAGGTGTCTTCACAGCACCTGCCCGTGCTCATCCCCGCCATGGTGGTAGGCGCCGCGCTGGGCACCACGCTGGCGAAGCGCGTCGCGATGACGGCGATGCCCGAGCTCGTGGCCATTCTGCACAGCTTCGTGGGCCTCGCGGCGGTGCTCGTGGGCTGGGCGGCCTACCTCGACGTAGACCAGAGCGCGGGCAGCCACGCCCTCCTCTACGGCGAGATCTGGACCGATGTCTTCATCGGCTCGCTCACCTTCACGGGCTCCATCGTGGCGTTCTTGAAGCTCCGCGGCACGCTCTCGGGCAGGCCCCTCTTGCTCCCCGCGCGGCACCTGCTCAACGTGCTCTCGGTGCTCGCCTGCGTGGTGCTCTCGCTGTCGTTCATCTGGCAGACGGGCCTCGACCGCACGCTCGCCCTCGCGGTCATGACGGGCATCGCGGGCCTCCTCGGGCTCCACCTCGTGGCGGCCATCGGCGGCGCCGACATGCCCGTGGTCGTCTCGATGCTCAACAGCTACTCGGGATGGACCGCGTCGGCCGCGGGCTTCATGCTCGAGAACGACCTGCTCATCATCACGGGCGCCCTTGTGGGAAGCTCCGGCGCCATTCTCTCGTACATCATGTGCCGCGCGATGAACCGCTCCATCTGGAGCGTGATCTTCGGCGGTTTTGGCGGCGAGGCGCCGGCCCCGTCGAGCACCGCGAGCGCGCCCGTGGGCGAGGTGCTCGCCACCACCATCGAAGAGCTCGCCAACGAGCTCATGAGCGCCAAGAAGGTGATCATCGTGCCGGGCTACGGCATGGCCGTGGCGCGCGCTCAGCACGCGGTGCGACAGCTCGCCGACCTGCTGCGCGA
Organism: uncultured delta proteobacterium; assembly: GCA_903885885.1. Classification (GTDB taxonomy): domain Bacteria; phylum Myxococcota_A; class Polyangia; order Polyangiales; genus CAISKJ01. The sequence continues at coordinate 3,046 of CAISKJ010000528.1, read as the reverse complement.
GCGCGGCGCGACGGCGCGCTTCGCCATTCACCCCGTGGCGGGCAGGCTCCCGGGGCACATGAACGTGCTCCTCGCCGAGGCCAGCGTGCCCTACGACGTGGTGCTCGAGATGGACGAGATCAACGACGATTTTCCCAGCACCGACGTGGTGCTGGTGATCGGCGCGAACGACATCGTAAACCCCAGCGCGCAGACCGACCCCGCCTCGCCCATCGCGGGCATGCCCGTGCTCGAGGTGTGGAAGGCCAGGCGCGTCGTGGTGCTCAAGCGCTCGCGCGCCTCGGGCTACGCGGGCGTCGACAACCCGCTCTTCTATCACGAAGCCACGCGCATGCTCTTCGCCGACGCCCGCGACGGGATGGAGAAGCTCGTCGCCAAGCTCAAGTAGCCCGCCTCCGCCCCGCACGCCTCTCCCGTCTTCAGCCTCTCGTCATCACACCTGCGCGGCCGATCTATTCGGACACGTTTAGACCGTGAGGAGCGGTCAGCGCGCCTCCCTTGTCGCTTGAGAGGGGCCGCGCGCGGGGCGCTCACTGCGCAGTGCGAAACCAGCGCTCGGTGGCCTCGTCGGCGGCGAAGTACGACTCGATGTGAAGCTCCTGGGCGGTCACGTCGATGGGCGTGCCCAGGGTGGTGATGGTGGTGAACACGCGCAGCTCTTCGTCGCCCCTGCGCAGGTGGAGCACGAGCACGGGCCCCTGCGGCGCGCTCTGGGTGGCGCGCGGGAGCTCGCCGGCCTCGTCGAGAATGGCCTGCAGTCGTGCGCGGCGCGCGGGGTCGAGCTCGCGCTCGCGCTCGCGCTGGAGGCGGTCGACGATGGCGCCTGCTACCTCGGCGAAGTTCACGAGGCAGCGGCGCAGGCCGCCGGGGTGGAGGGTTGCGCGCAGCACGTTGGCGAACACCTCGGGCGGCGCGTCGCAGCACGGCATCGCCCACGCGAAGAGCCGCGCGGCGCCGGGGTTGACGCGCAGCGCGTTCCACTCGCGGTCGACAACAACGGCGCCGAAGGGGTCGTGGGCGGCGAGCAGGTGATCGAGCGCGCGGCGCACGGGCGCGAGGGCGGGCTCGTCGAACGAAGACGCGGGGTACACGGGCGCGAAGCCCGCCGCGAGGAGCATCTCGTTGCGCTCGCGCAGCGGCACCTCGAGGGCGCTCCCGAGGGCGAGCACCATCTCGCGGCTCGGCGAGGCTCGGCCTGTTTCGAGGAAGCTCAGGTGGCGCGTAGAGACCTCGGCGTCGCCCGCGAGGCGCTCCTGCGAGTATCCGCGCGCTGCGCGCTGCCGACGGAGCAAGGCGCCGAAGGGGTGTGGGGTGACCATCGGCGGCGATCGTAGGTGAGGTGTGAGGGCGCGAACATTACCTCGGAGGTCATGGTGGCGCGCGCGGGCTACCCCTACGTTGGGCGATGTAGGCGGCGGAGGTGTCTCGCGCCGCACGGGAGGTCTCTTCGATGATGAAGCCGCGCTCGCTCCTCGCACTGGCCGTGTTCGTTCCCTTCACCGCGTACAGCGTGTGGGTCTCGATCGCGCATGGCCCCCTGGGTTTCATTCCGGTGCTCAGCGCCGGCGGGTGGTCTACGCAGGTGTTTCTCGACCTGGTGATCGCGATGAGCGTCGCCTCGACGGTGGTGCACCGCGACGCCCGCGCGCGGGGCATCAACCCGTGGCCGTGGACGGTCGCGATGTTCACCCTCGGGTCGGTGGGTCTGCTGGGCTACTTCGTGGCGCGAGAGTTCATCGGACAGCGCGCGGAAGCGCGCGCGTAGGGCGCGAGGCTCAGGGCGCGCAGACGCCCATGCGGCACGTGAGGGCCATGCCGCCGGGGCCCATCGGGCAGTCGGCCGTGGTGGCGCACGTGGGGATGCACGCCATCCCCATCGGAGTGTTGCCGCACGTGCAGCCGCGCGCACCCGCGGGGCACGCGCCGGTGCAGTCGGCCGTCGAGGTGCACGCGCGCGGGCCCATCATGCCCGCGTCGGTGGGCGCCACGCCGCCGTCGCCCATGGGCATCGGCATCTCGGCGCGGAAGCTCGGGTCCGGCGTAGCGTGAAAGCAGCGGGGAATGTAGGGCCAGGTGTAGGTGAGCACGTAGTGGTAGGTGCTCACCGTGCGGCCGTCGAAGGTGACCACGCCCGTGCGTCCGTTGCACTCGTCGAGGTCGCCGAGGCCTGCCACGTACTCCCAGTCTTGCCCGAAGGTGCCGTCGTAGGTGCCGCCGGGGCCCGCGGTGCCCGACGGGCGCGTGCCCGCGCGAAGCCGGTAGCTGGCGCGCATCTCGGTGAGCGCGCTCGCGCCGTCGGTGGGCACCGTGCGATCCCAGCGGGCGAAGATGGGGTAGCCGTCGCCGGCCCAGCCCACGAACGAGAGCGTGGGCGTCGCGGGCATGAGCCCCGTCGGGATGCCGTGATAGTGGTACGCGCCGTTGGGCTGCACGTGGGCGAGGTTGCAGTCGAGGCCCAGCGTGGTCGGGTGCCGCGTGGTGTCGGTCGCCGTCGCGCCGCTGAAGTACGCGGGCGCGGTGCCGTAGCGGAGGGCCTCGTAGTTCCACGCGCGGTTGTCGTTCCACGTCTCGGCGGTGCCGGGGTCGAGCACGGCGCCGCTGAGCGTGATGCCGAAGACCTTTGACGTAGCGCCCGCGCCCGAGGGCACCAGCGGGACGGCGTAGTTGTAGACCTGCGGCGCGATCGCGTTCGGATTGCCCATGCCGGGGAAGGGCCCGACGTCGTGGTTGGGGATGCCGTTGGCCCGGATGCGACGCACCGACCCGTCGATCACCACCTCGTACTGGTGCGCGACGCCGAGCGCACACTGGAGCGCGAGCGCCGTGCGGTTGCACCCGTTGGTGGTCACGTTGAAATTGCTCGTCGCGGTCTGCACCGTCGGCGGCGCCACGAGGGTCGCGGTGCCCACGTCGCCGCACGCGAGCGCGGCGTCGGCCGTGGGCTGCGCGTCGGCGGGCGCCGCATCGGCGACAGGCGCATCGCCCGGGGGCGTGTCGCTCGCGACGGGGGTGTCCGTGGCGACGGGTGTGTCGGTGGCGGCGGGTG
>CAISKJ010000527.1 GCA_903885885.1 uncultured delta proteobacterium | reverse complement strand
TCACCGACGTCGACATGTTCGCGCGCGATCAGTACGCCCAGCACGTGTGCGCGCGCCGCACCGACGGATCCGTGTGGTGCTGGGGGAGCAACGGCTTCTACGCGCTCGGCGACGGCACCAACGTGATGCGCACGCGCCCGGTGCGAATGCTGTTCTGATCGACGGGAGCCGCCTGCAACGCTCGCAGGCGCCTCTTCCCGCCAGGAGGAGCCGCCTGCAACGCTCGCAGACGGCTCCTCCCCGCGACGGGAGCCGCCTGCAACGCTCGCAGGCGGCTCCGGTCAACCTCCGGGGCCTACAGCGTGCAAATTCGCCGACCGCGCGACCGCCACGCCTTCACACCGCGAAACACCCTGTCAACAAGCGCGTTTCGAATACACCCGCCTGGGGGGCGCGTGACCATCACCGCCGTCGACGCCAACGCTTGTGACCAGCACGCGTTCCGCGCTTCTCGCAGCGTTCATGGCGGCACACTGTCTGCACAACGTGACGGCGGAGGCCTTCACACGATGTCGCTCGCTCGCACGCTCGTCGCCGGGTTGATGGTCGCCACCGCGCTGGCGGGGTGTTACGGCGCCGACGAAGAGGTCGAGGGGGCGCCCTACTCCGCGGCGCTCGTGTCCGACCTCACCGTGGGCGGCTTCCGTTGCCCCTCGCGCGGCGAAATCGCGGGCCGCACGCGCCCGGCCGACAGCCTCTACTACATCACCACCTTCGGCGGCGGCGGCGACACGCAGCCCATGGCCTGCTTCGGCACCGCCGACGGCCGCTGGATGTACATCGCCGACTCGTGGCGCTTCGGCTGTCGCTCGCGCGTGAAGCTCACCAACCCCCGCACGGGCCGCTGGTGCGTCACGCAGGTGGCCGACGTGGGGCCCAACATCTGCGTCGAGCAGGCCGCGCGCAAGCCCATCATCGACGCCTCGCCGGTCATCACCCGAGAGCTCTACGGCGTCGGCAGCGCGGGCTGGTCCGACCGCATCGTGGTGCGCGCCGACCTCGTGGCCTCGAACACGCCCCTCGGCTGCGGCAGCGGCTCGAGCGCGCCGAGCACCCCTTCGACCACGCCCGCGACACCCGCCCCCGGCCAGAACGGCGGGCGCACCTGCTACTCGACCACGTGGGGCCGCGACATGAGCCTCGGCGCCTGCGTGCAGAGCCGCAGCGACCGGGTCTACTACCAGTGCACCAACCTCGGGTGGGTCACGAGCGGCGGCATCACCGCGAGCCGCACCGGCCCCGGCGGCCCCTGCACCACCTACCTTCCGCTCAACTCGTAACAGTACGCGCCCTGGCGGATTCGCCGCGGTTTTCAGCCGTCGATTCCGTTGAAAAGGTGCTACCGGCCCCACAAAGCTCCACCATGATGGGAGAGGCCGATGTCGCGCTCTTTTCTTCTCTTCGGGGTCGTCGCCGTCAGCGTCGCCTGCTCGCTCAATCACCCGCCCTACCTGGCACCTGACGCCGAGCCCCCGCCCGACGTTGCGCTGCCCGACGTGGTGCAGCCCGATGGGGTGCTGCCCGACGCGCCCGTCGACGTCTCCATGCCCGACGTTCCCCTCGACGTTGCCCCGCCCGACGTTCCCCTCGACGTTGTGTTGCCCGACGCGCCCCTCGACGACGTAGCGCCCGACGTCGCCGCGCCCGACGTCGCCGCGCCCGACGTCGCCGTCGACGACGGCCCCGCGCCCACCGACCTGGGTACACCGTGCGGGGCCGGGCAGATGCGCTGCGACGCCGCGTGCGTCGACCTTGCGTCCGACGGCATGAACTGCGGCGCATGCGGCAACGTGTGCCGCGACGGCGCCGGCTGCATGGCGGGCGTCTGCGCGTGCGTGCCCGGCCGCGGCGACTGCGACGGCAGCGGCGCCAACGGCTGCGAGGTCGACCTCACCAGCGCGACGGCCCACTGCGGCGGCTGCGGCGTCGCGTGCGCCGCGCGGCCCAACAGCACGGCGGCGTGCGCGAGCGGCCGCTGCGCGCCGCGGTGCGCCGCTGGCTTCGCCGACTGCGACGG
>CAISKJ010000526.1 GCA_903885885.1 uncultured delta proteobacterium | reverse complement strand
CTGCGCTTGCGGTGCCACAGTCAGAGGCCGGAGTAGACCACGACACAGCGGGTGAGAGCGTTGCAGAAGGGGAGGCGCTCGGGCAGCACGACCCCGGCGGCGGGGCGCGGTGCGTTGCGGTCGCGCAGCGCGTGCTCGACGCGGATCACGGCGTGGTCGCTGCCTTCGCGCAGCGAGCGACCGGTGAGCGTGGCGCAGAGCGCGTCGAGCAGGCCCCGTTGCACGTCGGCGGCGGCGCCCTCGTAGCGCGCCTCGACGACGCGGTGCGCGCTCGGTTCGACGATCGCGTGCAGCGTGACGCCCTCGGCGGTCGCGCGGATGCCGACGTGGCCCGGTGCGACCGCGGGCATGCCCGCGTGGTCGGTCCGCTCGGCGCGGGCGGCCGTTGCGGCGGCGTACGATACGGCGAGGTCCCACGAGGGGAGAAGGCTCTCGGCGGAGTCGCTGCGCGCGCCGTCGACGTGATCGTTGGCGTGCGAGGCGACGGCCTCGATGGCGGCGGGCTCGGGCGGTGTCGCCTCGGCGTCGAAGAAGACTTCGAAGAGGCCTTCGCCCGAGGCCACCACGCGTCCGAGACCCGCGAGGTTGCGCGCGAGCGCGCCTCGGTCGGTGCGCGCCGCGGTGTCGGACCCGACGGTGACGCGGAGGGAGGGGAGGCCGTAGGCGCGCGCCGCGTCGAACATCGAGAGCAGGGCCTTCTCGGGTGACTCGTCGTCGACCCACGCGTCGAGGAACTCGGGGCCCACGCGAAAGCCGCGAAGACGGGTGACCAGGTTCTCGCGGTAGGCGTGCGCGACGGCGTCGTAGTCGATCGTTTCGATGGGCTCGGGCGTCGGGTTCATGTTGGCTCTGGAAGCGTTGGGTGGCGCCGCGGGCGACGCACGCGCGGTCAGGCGAAGGCGCGCGTCAGGCGGGGTCGCGGCGCTCGGCGAGGGCGAGGAGGTAGCGCCCGTAGTCGTTGTTTTTCATGGGCGCCGCGAGGGCGCGCAGCTGGTCGGCGTCGATGTACCCGCGGGCATAGGCGATTTCTTCGGGGCAGGCCACCTTGAGGCCCTGCCGCTCCTCGAGCACCTGAATGAAGTTCGACGCCTGCGCGAGCGACTCGTGGGTGCCCGTGTCGAGCCACGCATAGCCTCGCCCCATGAGCTCGACGTGCAGGTCGCCGCGCGCGAGGTAGGCCCGGTTCACGTCGGTGATCTCGAGCTCGCCGCGGGCAGAGGGGGTGAGCCCCTCGGCGATGCGCACCACGTCGTTGTCGTAGAAATAGAGCCCCGTGACCGCATAGTTGCTCTTGGGCTGGGCGGGCTTCTCGACGATGGAGACGGCGCGCCGATCGCGGTCGAGCTCGACCACGCCGTACCGCTCGGGGTCGCGCACGTGGTAGCCGAAGACGGTCGCGCCGCGGGGGCGCGCGACGGCGGCCTGCAGCAGCTCGACGAGGCCGTGGCCGTAGAAGATGTTGTCGCCGAGCACGAGCGCGACGCGGTCGTCGCCGATGAAATCCTTGCCGATGAGGAAGGCCTGCGCGAGGCCGCCCGGGTGCGGCTGCACGGCGTACTCGAGCGAGAGGCCCCACTGCGCGCCGTCGCCGAGGAGCTCGCGGAAGCGCGGCGTGTCGGAGGGCGTGGAGATCACCAGGATGTCGCGCACCCCCGCGAGCATGAGCGTCGTGAGGGGGTAGTAGACCATCGGCTTGTCGTACACGGGCAGGAGCTGCTTCGAGACGACGCGGGTGATGGGGTGGAGGCGTGTGCCCGCGCCGCCGGCGAGGATGATGCCCTTCATGCGAGGCGTCCTTTGTGTGTCACGTTCGGAGCCTCAGCGGCCCCGGTTGCCGAAGGGAAACGCGGGGCTGCCCCCGCCGAAGGAGCCCGTACCGCTCGCGCCGCCGCCGGATCCGCGCCGGATGCGCCACCCGCGGGTCACGCGCGTGATGCCCGTGACCCCCGCGTCGGGCGTGAAGCGTGCGCGCCCCAGCGCGTTTTGCACGCAGGTCTGGAGCTCCGGGTTTGTGCCCGCGTCGCCGAAAGAGATTGCGACGGCGATGACGCCGCCGCTGGCGTTGTCGAAGTCCGACGCCGACGACACCGTGCTCGCCCCGCTGCGCACCGTGCGGAGGCACGTCTGCACCTGCGCGTCGACGGACTCGATGGCTCGCACCGCGCGCTGCTCGTAGCCCGGCGGCACGCGCGCGCCCTGCGTCACCTGCGCGCTGCGCGACGTGGTCTGCCCCGCGTCGGTGGGGCCCGCCGTGGGGGCCATGTCGACGGGGTCGATGGAGATCACCGGCTCGCCCGTGCGCACGGCGGCGGGGTCGTTGGAGCGGCTCGTGAGGAGCAGCAGCGCGATGGCCGCCGCGCCCACCATGAGCACCACGATGCCGCCCGTGATGAGGTACGTGAGCTTGTTGCGGTCGAGGGGCTTCGGGGGCGTCGCCGCGGTTGGCGCGGGCGGTTTCTTCGCCGCGCGCTCGTCCGACGTCGGCGCGGCGATGGGCGGGAGGCCCGTGAAGCCACCGCTCGACGGAGGCAGCGCGGCGCCCAGGCCGCCGCCCAGCGGTGCGAGGCCTGCGCCGGGGGTCGACGCGAGGGGCGCACCCCCGCCCGGCACGCCCATCGGCGGCATCGTGCCGGGCCGCGGGGGCATCGCGCCGAGGCCCGCGCCGGGGTGGGCGCCCATCGCCGGCCCTTGGGGCTGCGCGAGGGCCCCGCGGCCGACCCGCGTCTCGCCCTCGGGCTCCTCGGTGGCGAAGGAGGGCGCCGGGGCTCCGCCGGGGGCCCATTGCAGCGAGGTCGGGCGCGGGGTGCCGCCGGGGTGATGCCAGGCGACCGCGGGCATGAGGGTGGCGAGCACGCGCACGAGCTCGGCCGCATCGAAGCCCGGCGAGATCGCGTGCACGAAGGTCTGCAGCTGCGCGGCGAGATCGCCCGCGCTCGGCGTGCGCTGCGCGGGGTTGACCGCGAGGGCTGACATCACCACCTGGTCGATGACGGGCGACAGCCGCGGGTCGACGCGCGAGGGCGGCTCGAAGGCGCCCGTCATGAGCATCTGGAGGGCGGTGTTGGGGTCGTTGCGCGGGAGGAGCGGCCGCACGAGCAGCGTCTCCCAGAGCACGACGCCGAGGGAGAACACGTCGGCGCGGTGATCGACGGCCATGCCCTGGGCCTGCTCGGGCGCCATGTACGACAGCTTGCCCACCTGCACCCCGGCGGCGGTGCGCAGCGAGTTGTCGGCGGCGCGCGCGATGCCAAAATCTGACACCTTCACCGCGCCGTCGACCGACACGAGGAGGTTCTGCGGCGACACGTCACGGTGCACGATGGCGAGGGGCGCGCCCGACTCGTCGCGCTTGCGGTGCGCGTAGTCGAGCCCCTTGGCGGCCTCGGCGAGCATGAAGAGCACCGCGGCGGGGGGGATGCGCTGCCCCGACTCGGCGCAGGCCTTGAGCACGCGCGCGACGGTGGTGCCCTCGACGAATTCGAGCGCGAGGAAGGGCTCCGGCGCCTCGCCGTACTCGAGCACCTGCACGATGTTGGGGTGCTCGAGGCGCGCGTTGATGCGGGCCTCGGCGACGAAGCGCGCGCGCAGCGTGGGGTCGCTCTGAAAGCGCGCGAGGATGCGCTTCACCGCGGCGCGGCGGCGGTACCCCTGCGGGCCTTCGCGCTCGGCGCGCCAGACCTCGCCCATGCCTCCGCGGCCGAGGAGCTCGATCAATCGGTAGCCGCCGAGGGTCGCCGGCGGCGCCCCGTCGGGGCCCTGCGGCGAGTTGTATTGGCCTTGACTCACGAGGGTGCGCGATGCTCTCGCCCCGCGACCCGATGTGCAAGATGCGATTCGCCTCCGCCCCCGTCTTCGTGCTCCTCTGTGCGCTCGGCGCCGCGTGCTCGGGCCGTAGCCGCACGGCGCGCGAGGGCGAGGTGGGCTTCGTGGGCGACCGCGGCGGAGCCTGGCCCGGCGGCATCGGTGCCGTGCTGCGCTTTCGCGCGAGCGAGGGGCGCCTCATGGTGCACCGGGCGCCCGCCGACGGGGCCGCGGCGCGGGCGGGGCTGCGCGAGGGCGACGTGATCGACGCCATCGACGGCGAGCCCGTGGCGGGGCGCGCCGAGCGCGAGGTGGTGGCGGCGCTGCGGGGCGAGGTGGGCACCGTGGTG
>CAISKJ010000525.1 GCA_903885885.1 uncultured delta proteobacterium | reverse complement strand
GCGGCCTCGGCCACGATGGCCCCCGCGAGCCGGTCGGCGAAGGCCCCGTGGCCCTCGGCGAGGCTCTCGAGCACGTCGCCGAACCACGCCGCGGGGAGCGCCACGAGGCGCTCGCGGTCAGGTCCGCCAGAGTCGATGCGGCCGTGAGGAAGGTCCATCACGAGCGCGGGAGTAGGGACGGTTGAGCGGATTCCCACAGCGGAGGGACGATCGCACGACCGTCACGCGCGGCGCAAATGCAGAGCGCGTCGCGCTGCTACATCACCACCTTGCGCACGCGGCTCGCGAGCAGGGCCGTGACCATCTCGCCGGCCGACGGCGACACGCGGTTGCGCGAGAGCGAGAGCCACAGCTCGGGCGAGTACTTCGTGTAGCGCGCGAGGTGGAGCGCCCCGCCGTCGCCGAGGCGGTTCTGCGACAGGTCGAGGCGCACGAGCGCGGGGAGCCTCGTCGAGTCGGTGAGGGCCTCCGCCGCCCCCTCGCCGAGCTCGGTGAGCACGAGGCCGAGCGCGCGGAGGTTGCACCCGTGGCGGCCGCCGAGACTGGTGCGCAGCCCCTCGTCGCCGATGGCGTTCGCCTCGAGGTCGAGCTTGAGCAGGTTGGCGAGCGTCCCCGCCCCCGCGAGGGCCGCCGTGCCGCGCGCGGTGAGCCCCACGCGGCGCAGCGAGAGCACCGCGAGGTCGCGCAGCGCCGGGCTCTCGACGAGCGCGGCCACCCCGGCGTCGCCCAGGGGGCACCCCGACACGTGCAGCTCGACCACGTTGGCGAGCTCGTGCAGCCGCAGGAGCGCGACGATCTCTTCGGCGGAGTGCGAGCCCTGCACCACCACGCTCCACCAGTAGTCGCGCGGGTCGCCGGTGAAGGCCTCGGGATCGCCGTCGAGCTCGGCGACGCCCGGTACGATGCTCACACGCGGCCGTGGGATGAGGGTCTCGGTGAGCGCGGCCATCACGGCGGCGGGCATGCGCGAGGGCGTGAGCAGCGACGGCGGCGGCAGCGTGCGGCGCTCGGCGGGCGGAGGCGTCGTGCGGCGCCCCTCGGACGCGCTCGTGGGCGCGCTCGCGTGCTGCGCGGGGTCGCAGAGGGCCGCGCTCACCTGCTCGCGCGTCATCGCGGCCGACACGCGGATCATGCGAACGGGCCGCATCGCCACGTCGAGCGCGTCGAGGAAGTCGCGCGCCGTGAGGTACCGCTGCGAGAGGGCTTTGGCCATCGCGCGGCGGATGACGTTCCACACGGTGGGGGGCACGAGCCCCTGCGCCGCGAGCGAGGGGGGCGCGCGGTGGATGACGAGCTCCATGCAGCCCATGGGGTCGCCGCTCGGGTGCGCGAAGGGGTTCTGCCCCGAGAGCACCTCGTAGAGCATCACGCCGAGGGCCCACACGTCGGCGCGCGCGTCGACGTAGCTCGCGCCGCCGAAGGCCTCGGGGGGCATGTACAGCGGCGTGCCCATGAACTCGGTCACGGGCGTCACGCGCTCCTCGGTGATCTGCGCGATGCCGAAATCGAGCACCTTGGGAAAGATGCCGTCTTCGCCGCGCGTGAGGAGAATGTTGTCGGGCTTGAGGTCGCGGTGCACCACGGCGCCCTCGTGCGCGCAGGCGATCGCGTCGATCACGGGCCGCAGGATGCGCAGCGCGTTGGGGAGCGACATGCGCTGCCCCGGCAGGCGCTGCAGGTAGGCCGAGAGCGTCTCGCCGCGGAGGAGTTCCTGCACGACGAAGTAGCGGCCCGTCTCGCGGTCGCGCCCCACGTCGAGCGCGTCGACCACGTGCGGGTGCAGCTTGTTGTTGCGCCGCACGCGGTGAATCGCCTGGGCCTCGCGCAAGAACCGCCGCAGCACGCTCTGGTCGTCGGGGCCCTGATAGTGGAACAGCTTGACCGCGCAGGGTCGCCCCGCCCAGCGGTTCTGCGCGCGAAACACGGCCCCCGTGGTGCCGACGCCCAGCAGGTCGTTGAGCTGATATTTGCCGTCGATCACCGTGCCAATGAGCCGTCGCGCCTGCTCCGTCGGGTCGTCGTCGGGGGGCGCCAGCGCCGGTGGGGGCGCGATGACATTCACGGCTGCGTTCGGGCTCACAGATTGGCTCAACGGCGGGAGCGAGGCTCCCCTGTAGCCCGCCCGTCGCTTCGCCCGGATGGGCATCGCGCACGATTGATGCACTCGCTCACCGCGGTCGTGCTGGCACTGACGCCGTAGAGGCTCATCGGAGGTGGCGATGTCGTCTCCTGCTCGTATCGAGGCCGTAACGCTGCGGGTGAATCCGGGGCCTCTCGAAGACCCGCTGCTGCGATACGGCGCCGTGGCGGGCTCCCTCGCGGCGGCCTGCGCGCTGTGGGCGTCCTCGGGCGAGGCGGCCTCGGTGGGTATGCAGGCATTTCTCCTGTGCGCCTCGGGTGTCATGGGGTTGACTGCGCTCCGCGTCGGCCACCCGCGCCGTCAGAAAACCGTCGGCGCGCTGGAGCTCTCCGACGACGGCTTCACGATCGAGCACGGCGCCACGCGCACCGAGGTGCCCTGGAGCAGCGTGGTCCGCGGGTCGGTGCACCCCTCCCGCGACGGCGACGGCGAGGAGCTTCGGCTGCGCTGCGACGACGGGCGCGCGTGGGGCATCACGCTCCCCCACGACGAGGCCCTCGCGGCGGTGCGCGACGCGATGCGCCGGGCCCTCTCGCGGCGCGCGCTCACCATCCCGCTGCGGGGCGGCGTCGACACGTCGGGGCTCACCGCCCGCGTGGTGCTGCTCTCGGTGGCCGCGCCGATGCCCCTCGCCGACACCGTGATGCGCACCGGCGGCGTGCTCGCGGGCCTGCTCGCGTGGGCCGCGGGCTTCGCCCTCGCCGCGCGCCTCGTGATGG